>NZ_JAPEHS010000009.1:0-49231 GCF_028823565.1 Psychrobacter sp. A3 | reverse complement strand
GCGCCACCACAGGTTTCTGCTGAAATCTTGAAAAAAATGAAAAAAACGGCAGAAGACTATTTGGGCGAAAAAGTAACAGAAGCGGTCGTAACCGTACCTGCTTACTTCAACGACTCACAGCGTCAAGCCACCAAGGATGCCGGTAAAATCGCCGGTCTTGATGTAAAACGTATCATCAACGAACCAACTGCCGCCGCTCTTGCTTATGGTATGGACAAAAAGCAAGGCGATAGCACCGTTGCTGTATATGACTTGGGTGGTGGTACTTTTGATATCTCAATCATTGAGATTGCAGATGTAGACGGCGAGCAACAGTTTGAAGTACTAGCGACCAATGGTGATACATTCCTTGGCGGTGAAGACTTTGACTCAGCGTTGATTGATTACTTGGTCGATGAATTCAAAAAAGAGCAAGACGTCAACCTAAAAGGTGACTCACTTGCGATGCAGCGTCTAAAAGAAGCAGCAGAAAAAGCAAAAATCGAGCTATCAAGCGCTCAAAGCACTGAAGTGAACTTACCATACATCACCGCTGACAGCAGTGGTCCTAAGCACTTGGTCATCACTATCAGCCGCTCTAAGCTTGAGAGCTTAACCGAAGATCTGGTACAGCGTACCATGGATCCTTGTAAGATTGCCCTTGAAGATGCTGGCCTAAAAGTCGGCGACATCAACGACGTGATCTTGGTCGGTGGTCAGACTCGTATGCCACTTGTACAACAAAAAGTACAAGAGTTCTTCGGTCAAGAGCCACGTAAAGACGTAAACCCTGACGAAGCAGTAGCAGCGGGTGCCGCGATTCAAGGTGCGGTATTGTCTGGTGACAAAAATGACGTTTTATTGCTTGATGTGACACCATTGACGCTTGGTATTGAGACGATGGGCGGCGTAATGACCCCAATCATCGAGAAAAACACCATGATTCCTACCAAGAAATCACAAGTGTTCTCAACAGCAGAAGACAACCAGCCTGCGGTAACCATTCAGGTTTATCAAGGCGAGCGTAAAATCGCTAACCAAAACAAACTGCTTGGCCGCTTTGACTTAACAGATATTCCACCAGCGCCACGTGGTCTGCCACAAATCGAAGTGACTTTCGATATCAACGCTGATGGTATCATGAACATCTCAGCGACTGACAAAGGTACTGGTAAAGCGCAAAGCATCCAGATCAAAGCAGACTCCGGCTTGTCGGATGAAGAAGTTGAGCAAATGGTACGAGACGCTGAAGCCAACGCAGCTGAAGATGAGAAGTTTGCAAATCTGGCACAAGTTCGCAACGAAGCGGATGGTCGTATCCATGCGGTACAAAAAGCGCTAAAAGAAGCGGGTGATAAAGTCACTGAAGAAGAAAAATCATCAGTAGAAGCGGCAATCTCTGAGTTAGAGACAGCGACTAAAGAAGATGATCATGACGACATCAAAGCCAAACTTGAAGCGCTAGACAATGCTTTCTTGCCTGTCAGCCAAAAAATCTATGCTGATAGCGGTGCAGGCGCAGAAGGTATGGATCCAAGCCAGTTCCAGCAAGGCGCGGATGCAGCAAGTAACAACCAAGCCGACGATGATGTTGTCGATGCTGAGTTTACAGAAGTAGACGACAAAAAATAAAACGGCTGATAAGCTGACCGTTGATTAATGTGACATAAAAACGCACCTTTCGAGGTGCGTTTTTTTATGGCAGTTACTCATTTGATCAACGACCGATATTTGGTTCAATAAGCTGGGCACTAATAATCAGTGCCTCATAAGTGAGTATGACACCAGCGTCTCCCGCCTCGTCTATCGCCGAAAACTGCTGCCAGTAGCGCCGCTCAAATTGCTGTAAGCTCGATTTGTTCCAAATGAAAGCCACGCGCGGGCTGGCTTTGTTTTGCGTTTGATTAGTCGATACACCAGTGAGTTTCATATGTTTGAGTACCGCATAAGGACTAGAAAACGTCACATCAAAGCGCCGTGTCGATAGCGCAATATTGTCAAACCCAGCGTGATGCAATGCCAAGCGCCATTGCTGCATGTCAGGATAGTGAAGCCCTTGACCAGTCAGGGCTTTGATTTGCAAAAAATTATTAGGTGTAAAGGTGCTAAAGACCAGCTGGCCACCTGCTTGGAGGCGAGAGGCAGAATGGGCAACAAAGCTGAGAGGATTATCAAACCATTGCACAGCATTGGCGCTGACAATCAAACTATGTTCTCCTTTGAAGTCGATAGTTTCAGCGTCGCCGATGGCAATCTGAGCATTTGGCAAAATGCCTTGCAGGGTAGCTGTTTGCTCGGCGCATAGCTCATTGATCAGCCAGTGCTGGCTTTGAATGTGCTCGGCCAATAGGCGGGTCATCTGACCTGTACCTGCACCAATCTCTAAGACGCTATCTTGCGTTTTTTTTGAGATGGTCGCCAGCAAGTCGTGACAGATCTTTTGCTGGATAGTGGCGTGCTCATCATAATGACTGGCATTGGCAAAATGGCGCGCGATGGTTTGCTTTCTGTGATCTAGCTTGAGTGCGGCTGAGTGTGTCATCTATGCTATTACATCCTGTCGGCGAGCCATTTTTCCTAAACCATATTGTCAGTCTGTGACTGATCGTAAGGCATCTGTACGTCAGTCATCGCTAGTAGCGATTCAACCTATATTTAAGACAACTACAGCTGCTGAATTAACCGCTCACAGTCATCATAGGTCAGTTTGGCATTCATTACTAGACGAATGCGCGCGCTATTGGCAGGCACCGTAGGCGGCCTAATAGGCAGTGCATAAAACCCAGCGGCCTGTAGCTGCTGGGCTTTGGCCAGTGTGCGCGCATTATCGCCCAATATATAAGGGACGATAGGCGAGGTATAGGCGCTGCTGACTGCACTGGTAGAGTATTTGAGGGCAATGGCCTCGCTCAGCTCGGTAGACAGTAGTGTCAAATGCGTCCGCGCCGGTGTCAAGCTTGGCATTTTGGCCAACACAAAACGTGTCCAAGCATGGTTGATGGGCGGCAATGCGGTACTAAAGATCAGTGAGCGCATGTGATTGACCAGCCAGCGCTTGATGGTTTCATCACACATGATATAAGCGCCAACGGAGGCAAATGCCTTGCCAAAGGTACCAACCAAATAATCAATCTGCCCGAGTGTCTGTGTTTCCTCTGCCAGCCCAAGCCCTGTCTCTCCTAAGACCCCGATAGCATGAGCTTCGTCGACATACAGCTCAATGCGCGCATCTTGAGCTTTTATTTGTACCAGTTGTTGTAAGTCTGCGCGATCACCATCCATACTAAACACGCTTTCGGTCACGATAATGATGCGCCTGATATCGTCATCAGCTCGCTCGATAAGCCGAGCCAGATGCGCGTAGTCATTATGACGATAACGGCGATAGCCAACGGTTTTGTTTTGGCTAAGGCGCAGCCCATCGATGATACTGGCGTGCACCAGCTTATCTGCTAACACCAGTGTTTTGATGGGTAAGGTGGTCAGCGCGGGCAAAATACCGATATTGGCATGGTAGCCGCTGTTAAATACCAACACAGATTTTGGCCTACTCAGATTGCTAGGGCTGCTAGGACTATTAGAGACATCTTCTTGACACACTGCCGTTTGATACCATGCTTGCATCTCAAACTCTAAGGCTTGTAACTGCGTGTCGTCTCCTGTGAGTAGCCGTGAGGAGGTAGCACTCATCTTAGGATAATGCGTGTCAGCCAATTGATCCATCTGCTCAAAAAACGCCCTTTGTAGCCTACTGTCGCTGCCCAAACCCAGATAGTCATTACTGGCGATGTTTAGTAAGCGTTTGCCTTGATAAACGACATAGCGCCCATCATGTGCCAGCGTCGGTATTTGCCGATACTGCTCATTTTTCTTTAACGTCTGTAGTGCTTGCTCCAGCTCGTCCTTGAGGGTCATCATCTATTTTTTCCTACCATATTGATAAAACAAAGCGGTTTTTTGGCCCTTTTCGGTCTCTTTGTCCCTTGCAGCTAGGGCATGTATTCTATCAAGCGATAATCATCTAACTGGGTGAAATATGAGGATACGCTCGGTAAAACCTAGTGCTCAAACACACACGCTGCCATCGCTTTCGATGAAATAAGTAGGAATTATTGCACAAAAACGGAGGTTGTAACAAAAGATTTCATATCTTTGCCTTTGTAACCCACCCGCTGATAAATACTTGCAAATCTTAACTCTCACACCATCAAACACTGACAGAGAGTTTGAAATAGTTTGTTACTATATATTCATCGTTAGCAAACAAGGCGATAAGGCCAAAAGCCTATATAAATAGATAACTTGTTTGCCATAGTTTTAAGGAGCTTATCATGAATACTCTACAAAAAACCCTACTTGCGCTAGCTACTGGTTCATTGTTGACAGTCAGTGCTCAATCTGCGACGACTTATAGTAACGGCTATACAGGCCAACCGTATGTAGGTGTAAAAGTCGGTCAGTTTGACTTAGATATCGACAATGCTGATGACCCAACAGCTTATGGTGTTTATGGTGGTTATAACTTTGACCAAAACTTCGGTATCGAAGCAGAATATGTCGGCTCAGACGATGCTGACTACAGAAACGGTGACCTAGATGCCAAAACGTATGGTGCTTATGGTACGGCTCGCTACCAGTTTCCAAACACGGGCTTATACGCCAAAGGCAAACTAGGGGTAGCCAAAACTGAGGTCGAAGGCGATTACACGGCTGGTCCATTAAAAGTGTCAAATTCAACCAGTGATACTGGTATCGCAGGTGGCGTGGGACTTGGTTACTCAGTGAATCCAAACTTTGGGGTTGAAGCTGAATACGCCATGATGGATAGCGACGTCGATGCCAAACTATTAACAGTGGGCGCTCATTTAAAATTCTAAATCGATAATGAAATGACTTAAAGTCTACCGGATTAGAACTTTATAAGATAAATACGGTCATTGAGAAACGACAGATGTCTATCTCGTTTCTCAAACCAATACTCTATATAAGATTGACGAACTACACTATCTTAGGGGAATATTATGAAAACTTTACAAAAGACACTATTGGCTTTAGCGGCAGGTTCATTACTCACCGTAGGCGCACAAGCTGCTGTCACTTATGGTAATGGTTACACCGGTCAAGCATACGTCGGTGCCAAAGTCGGTCAATTTGATCTAGACGTCAATGATGCTGATGATCCAACCGCTTATGGTATCTATGGGGGTTATAATTTTGACCCTAACTTCGGTATCGAAGCTGAGTATGTCGGCTCAGATGATGCAGATTATCGCGGTGGCGATATTGATGCTAAGTCTTATGGCGCTTATGGTACTTACCGCTATCAGTTCCCAAATACAGGGTTATACGCCAAAGGTAAACTAGGTGTGGCAAAAACTGAGATAGAAGGGGACTATACGCGCAATATTGGCAATACTGAAATCAGAACCGAGACGTATTCAGACAGTGATACGAGCCTAGCAGGCGGTGTTGGTCTTGGTTATTCAGTGAGTCCAAACTTTAGCGTTGAAGCTGAATACGACAAGTTGGGAAGTGATGCTGATCTAATGACTGTTGGTGGTCAGCTGAAGTTCTAAGGCATTGATTGACCACACCTTATATTTATATATCACACAAAAAACGATCGCTTTGGCGGTCGTTTCTTTTTGATTGCATCTAAGATATGGGAGTTGTGTTATGAGTGGTGTATATTGATGATTTTTAAGAGGTTATAAATGCTCAAAGTATGCTACATTGAAAGCTAGGATAGCAAGCTAGGATGATTCAAACAGGGTGGGTGGCAATGATGGAGATGTTTTTGATGATTGAACCTTGGCATTGGTTGGTATTGGGCTTTGTGCTACTTATCGTGGAGATGTTTGTACCGACATTCGCCAGCCTGTGGTTTGGTGCCGCTGCCATTATTGTTGCAGCATTGGCTTGGCTCTTGCCGATTTCTCTTTTTGTGCAAGTTGTCATTTGGTTGGTGCTGTCGACGGTGTTTTTAGTGGCATGGTTTAAGTTTATCAAGCCTTTATCAGTGGATCGTACCAAAGCTGGATTGGGCGGTGGTGTCATCGTGGGTGAGACAGGGATGATTGTGCTATCACCGCAACCCGAGCGCGCAGGTATCGTGCGCTTTAGTGTCCCTATCGTTGGCGCGGCAGAGTGGATGTGCCGCACCACAGGAGAGGAGATTGCAGTTGGTGAGCGGGTGGTGGTGACAGATATCGTGGGCAATGAGCTGATCGTCAGAAGCATACAGTCGCCTACGCTGAGCCAAAAAAAATAGGCAAGTTTGACTGCCAGTCAAATACAATTATCAATTATAGGGATGAGTTATGGAAAGCTTTAGCATTGTGATGGTGGTGTTGATTGCGCTGGTAGTCTTTACCGTGTTTAAAGGGGTGCGCATCGTACCGCAAGGTTATAAGTGGGTGGTGCAGCGACTGGGCAAATATAGCCAGACGCTAGAGCCTGGTCTCAACCTGATTATCCCTTATGTCGATGACGTCGCGTATAAAGTCACCACCAAAGACATCGTACTTGATATTCCATCGCAAGAAGTTATCACTCGCGATAACGTCGTCATCATCGCCAACGCTGTCGCTTATATCAATATCGTGCGCCCCGATAAGGCGGTCTATGGTATCGAAGATTATGAGTATGGTATCCGTAATCTGGTACAGACTTCCCTGCGCTCGATCATCGGTGAGATGGATTTGGATAACGCACTATCTAGTCGTGAGGAGATTAAAACCAAGCTCAAGCATGCCATCTCAGAAGACATCGCTGATTGGGGTATCACACTCAAAACAGTCGAGATTCAAGACATCAACCCCTCAGACACGATGCAAGCATCGATGGAAGAGCAGGCGGCGGCTGAGCGTTTGCGCCGTGCGACAGTGACGCGTGCCGATGGACAAAAACAAGCCGCTATCTTAGAAGCAGATGGTCGCCTAGAAGCCTCACGCCGTGATGCTGAAGCGCAAGTGGTGCTGGCCAAAGGCTCTGAGGAGTCCATTCGCCTGATTACTGCTGCGATGGGCGATGAAGAGATGCCGATTGTTTATCTGCTAGGCGAGCAATACATCAAGTCGATACGTCAGCTTGCAGAGTCTGATAACTCAAAAATGGTGGTACTGCCTGCCGACATCTTGAGCACGGTCAAAGGTATGGTTGGCGATAAGTTTAAGGTGTAACAACGCTACGGTTGAGCGCTCATATTGACATAACAAAAGACCTCAAAAACGAGGTCTTTTTTGTGCATAAAGTATTTTTTAAAGTACGTTAAATCACTTTAGAAAAGCGGTTTTTATGCTTTTTGTCCAAATATTCATCAAACACCATGGCGACGTTGCGAGCGAGTAGGCGACCTTTTGGCAGTACACGGATACCAGCGGCATCCATATCGATAAGTCTGTCCTCTTGCATCGCGCCTAACTGCGCAATCTCATCAATAAAATAGGTGATGGCATCGATACCAAATTTTTGATTGACGTCTTTAAAGTCGATGTAGTCGTGACACAGCAGATTCATGATCACATACTCGCGCAAGCGATCTTTGATAGAGGTTTTGATCACTTTGACCGCAGGCATGATGGCCAGATTGTGCTGCGCGGCATCGATGGTGGCGTGATAAGCTTGCAGGTCGGTATCGTTTTGTAAGATATAGCGACTATTGGCATTGGCGATTTGACTGATCGATGAGACCCCAAAGCCGAGCAAATCACAGTCGCCCATGATGGTATAGCCCTGAAAATTGCGATGCAACTTACCCTCGCGCTGTGCCACAGCCAGCTCGTCATCGGGCTTGGCAAAGTGGTCGATGCCGATGTATTGATAGCCTGCTTCGGTGAGCGTGTTAATAGTATTGCCCAGCATGGTCAGTTTGGCCGCAGGGCTAGGTAAATCCGCTTCTTTGATTTGGCGCTGGGCTTTAAAGCGCTCCGGCAGATGCGCGTAGTTAAACACCGACAGCCGGTCGGGTGCCATCTCGATGATGCGACGTACGGTTTGCTCCAATGTCTCAGGTGTTTGATGCGGCAGACCGTAGATCAGATCGATATTGATAGAATGAAAACCCAATTCGCGTGCTTCAGTAAGTACGTTTTCGATTAATTCCGCTGAATGCACGCGGTTGACGGCGATTTGGACGCTCTCCTCTAAGTCTTGTACCCCTAAGCTGATGCGGTTAAAGCCCAGATCACGTAGGACCTTGAGGGTGTTGCCGCTCAGCTCACGCGGATCAATCTCGATAGAGTAGTCGCCTTCATCATCACCCAAAAACTCAAACTGCGTTTGTAAGAACTGCCAGAGCTGAACCATCTCTTCATCACGCAAGAATGTCGGCGTACCCCCGCCTAAATGCAACTGCTTGACGACAGGCTTGCTACTGCCCTCTGGCGCCGATAATAAGCGGCGCTTGTGGGTAATCTCTTTAATTAAGTATTGTAGATAGTCGCCTGAGTCGCTGTTTTTTTTGGTGATGATTTTATTGCAAGCGCAGTAATAGCAAAGGTGACGACAAAAGGGAATATGAAAATATAGCGATAAGGGCGCGCGTGCTTCACGGCTTTGAAGGATTTTAGTCTCTAAACCATCAGCTATCTCTGTAAATTCTAAAGCAGTCGGATAGGAAGTGTAGCGTGGCCCTGAGCGATTGTATTTTTGGATCATCGCTTCATCAAACGCTGGCAGCTGCTTGCTGGTGATACTGCCGCGCGTACTGGCATATGGGTTGTCAGGCTGCATGACAGGGCGCGTGGTCGTCGGCTGCTCGTCAGCGCGGTTGTAGGGTTGCTGAGTATCTGGTTGTGAGTATTCTGTCATACGGCATTCCTCGGGTTGACCATACAGGCTGCGGTTTTGGGTGTCGCTTTTGGTTGTATAGAGATGACTGACTTGCTACCGCTAGTATAACAAATCCCTACCAGTAGTGGGGAGACGACTTATAGCAGTTGGGTAAAGACTGGGATGTGGAGAAGTGATAGCGGAGGTGTAAAGGCTTAGAATTGCTATGCTCTTGAAACGGCGCTTGCTCAGCAGAAGAAAAAGACCTCAGCGGTGTGATCTGAGGTCTTTTGATAAGGTTAAATAGCAGTTGGTTTTACTCGGTTAATTGCAGCGTATCGCCCACTGCGTGAGTTGCTATCTCACCGGTACTAAACGGCAGGCGAATCCAGTCTTTTGCAGAGTAACGCCGCGTCTGGTCACGGTGATAAGGGCGTGTGCTATCCGCGGATTGCGAATACGCCAGTAAGGCGTTGACCACAGGGCCTTTGTCATCAAACGTCACCGCTTGCATATATGTCGGGCCGTTATTGATAAAGGCATACTCGCTGGCATCGGCGTTTGGTGCTGGGCCGCGCGCTACGTTAAAGACGCCTTCACGTCCTTGGCCGCCATGCATCGGAATACGCTCGTTGTTTTTGCTGGCATCAAGGGTGTATTGTAGCTCGCCCAATGTGGCATCGAGCGCCACGCCATTGTTTTGAAAGTAGGCAATCGCATCTGCCAAGGCGGCACGGGTGCCCGCTGTGATTTTAAGATCGCGCGGTGTGTTGATAGGGTCAGACTCATCAAACGGCACATTAAAGGCATCATCAGTAGTTTCGGTAAAGTCGACATTGCGCCAAAACTCTCTAAAGACATGAGCGCCCCTACTGTCTAAGTTATTACGGCGGTCCCAATTGCTCAGCACTGTGCAGGCTTGGGTCGCGTCGATACTGCCACCGCTCGATAACGTCAGCATCGGGTTGGCGGCGCAGTCAGCGAGGACATCGTCAAGCACTAGCTCCGCGACATAACTGCGGTTGCCATAGACCACTTGTTGGAGGTTTTCTAGAGTAAAGGTGTCGCCGCCTAACCCATCTGAGTTGTCCAAACGATCAAATATCTGCTGAAAACCCATACGCGTGCGCATCAATAACGGTACGCCATCTGGTGGATTGGCCGAGATAAAGGGGGTTAAGCGCCGATGCAGTAGTGGTGAAAAATCGGTCAATGGCTGATTTGGATTGCTAAACCAATAGCTGTCATTGGAGTTGGCCACATAATCATCACGTATCAAAAAAGGTAGGTTTGATGCGCCAAAAATCCCAGCTTGCGGCGAATCTGCATCATTGCCCCATTCACAAGTGGCCTTGCTACCATTGAGCGCGGGTAAATCAAAACTGACAATGCCTTGTAAAAACGGCTGTCCTGCGATGCAGCTCTTTAGCTTGTCTGCAGTCACATGAGGGACGGTTGAGATATCAGCGTACAAGGCTTTGCCATGTCTATCTGCAGCGATGGTATTGACAAAACCAAGCCCGACGATGTCTTGCATACGCTCTTTTAAATCTTCGACGCTATCGGCTTTATTCATACTAAGCCATTGGTTAAGTGAGCGCGGGTTTTCTGAGGCAGCATCACGAATGGTAAAGGCCAGATTGTTACTGCCCCATGCTGGCAGGAGGCCGTTGACGGTGTTGACCGCGAGCATCGGACCATAATGCGACAGATAGATGGGCTGAGTCAGGCTGCCGTTGTCAGGCAGCTGGATCGTCACATCGACTTTTTTGATGTCGCGCTCCTCGACAGCGCCTTCAGTGTTTTCATAGGTATATTTCATCGGATCGCCATCGACTAGGTTAAGCTGATAGAGCGTAAAGCGTTTGGCGGTAGAGACGGTATGGCTCCAAGCGACGTCTTTATTAAACCCAATATTGGGAAATGGCTGACCTTGCTGAGCGGCGCCCATGACGTCTAGCTCGCCCGGCAAGGTGAGATGAAATTGATAAAAACGCTGTACGCCATCCCAAGGCTCGTGCGGGTTGCCATAGAGGATGCCGCGTT
Organism: Psychrobacter sp. A3; assembly: GCF_028823565.1. Classification (NCBI taxonomy): domain Bacteria; kingdom Pseudomonadati; phylum Pseudomonadota; class Gammaproteobacteria; order Moraxellales; family Moraxellaceae; genus Psychrobacter; species Psychrobacter sp. A3. The sequence continues at coordinate 38,434 of NZ_JAPEHS010000009.1, read as the reverse complement.
GGGTGCCGGTGACCTCACTGCCCAAGGCGTAAGCATTACTGCCGCCATCCATCACATTGATGGTGGTCATATCAAAATCAAAGCCCGCCGCCAGCCCTGATGCTGAGGCCGATGAAGATGAAGAAGAGTATAGCGATGTCTCTGATGCCGCACCTGAGCTGGTAGGCAGCCTACGGCTCGTCATAGCTGTATCTACTGCAGGCGGGGCTGCTGCGACGATGGGCGCAACAAAATTGGCAAGCCCGCCGCGCAAGTTAGCTTTACCATAAAGCGCAAGCAAGTCATCGGTATCGATTTCTTGTACCCATGGCGCGCCTGCACACTCAGGGTCGATGTTGTCCACCCCTGTATCGCGCAAGTAGCGACTATAGCCTGCCGCATAGCCTGCTACGGCATCAAGTACTTCTGGCTGTTGGGCGGCCAAAAACTGCTGGCGTTTGGCAGGCGAGTTGTACCAGGTATAAAACACATCGCTGGTGACATCACCGTCCTCGCCCAGATAGAGCATACTCTGACCACGAGCGACCACGATTTCGCGGGCCAGCGAGCAGATATTATCCTCGGCAAAGGCATAACCAACGCCGTATCCTAGGCTTTTATAGTCTTTTGCGGTGATATGCGGGATGCCAAACTCGGTGCGCTGGATGTCCACCTCGTAGGTGGTCGTGGGCTGGGCGGTATCAGCGTTATTAAAACTGTTGTCACTATCCGAACAACCGAATAGAGCTAAGGAAACGGCCACTGTCAGTAGCGTAAGGGTCGGCACACGCCGATGATGAAGCACATTGATGCTCATAACTTATCCATCCTTGGTTGGTTAAAAAAAGCGTGGTACATAAAGCTCGACTCAATCAGCTTTATGAGGCAATAACATCCTTTTATTGCGCATGCGTTTAAGACTAGGGTTGAGATTAAGACGCATCTATTCATCATATAATAATATAGAAGCGTGATGCTGGTGCTGCCTTATTTAACGCATCGGTATTAAGTGATATTAAAATTGAAAACAAAGCGAGTGAGACACGACATTTGCGCACTGATAATTAATGTTTTATTATCGATTGATTCCCTATATTAGGAAGTACTGATGTCGTTTGCTCAAGTCTATACCCGCTCAGTCGTCGGGCTGCATGCCCCCAAGGTCATCATTGAGGTGCATTTATCGCAAGGCTTGCCTGCACTCACCATTGTGGGTTTGCCAGAGGCGGCCGTCCGTGAGAGTAAGGATCGCGTACGCTCCGCCATCTTAAACTCAGGTTTTCAATTTCCCAATCGTCGTCTGACCATCAACTTAGCGCCAGCGGACCTGCCAAAAGATGGCGCGCGGCTGGATTTGCCGATTGCGATTGGTATCTTAGCGGCGAGTGGTCAGATCGAGCCTGAGGGCTTGTCCGCGTTTGAGTTTATCGGCGAGCTGGCGCTAAATGGTGAGCTGCGCCAAGTCAGCGGCAGTCTGGCAGTAGCACGGGCGATAAAAGCAGAGGGGGTAACGGCGCGGTTAGGGCAGATGACAACGACAGCTGACCCAAAAGGCTGCGCGCAAAAAGAAGATCAGAAAGAAGCTCAGAAAGAAGCAAGCGCGCAAAAACTGCCGCAGTTGATCGTGCCCATGGATAATGGTGCTGAGGCCAGCCGCGTCGAGGGTGTAGATGTATTGGCCGCCGAGAGCTTGCAGGCTGTGTGTGAGCACTTACAATCACTGACTGACCCAAACGCGGCCTCTCAGCGTTTACCCATTGTCACGCCCAGCACCGTGCAGCGGCATGTCGGCTATCAGGTAGATTTGGCTGATGTCAAAGGCCAGCATCATGCCAGACGGGCATTAGAGATTGCGGCAGCAGGCGGTCATTCGTTACTGTTTACAGGGCCGCCTGGCTCTGGCAAGACGCTGATGGCATCGAGATTGCCGACCATCTTGCCAGATTTGAGTGATGAGGAGGCGCTGGAGGTAGCCAGCACTTACTCGGTGGCAGACAGTGATTATGATTATGGTACACGGCCCTTTCGTCAAGTGCATCACACCATATCGGCAGTGGCGCTGGTGGGCGGTGGCTCACGTCCGAAACCTGGTGAAATAACACTTGCTGATAAGGGGGTTTTATTTCTCGATGAGCTACCAGAGTTTGATCGTACTGTGCTCGAGGTCTTGCGTCAGCCGTTGGAGGCCAAGCAAATCACCATCAGCCGTGCCAACTCACAAATGACCTTTCCGGCCAGCTTTCAGCTAGTAGCGGCGATGAACCCTTGCCCATGTGGCTATGACGGTGATGGCTCGGGACGCTGCCGCTGTCGACCTGAGCAGATCAAGCGCTATCAAGACAAACTCTCAGGGCCGCTACTTGATCGTATTGATTTACACATCACTGTACCTGCACTACCCATCACAGACTTGCAGAGCGCGCAGACAGGCGAAACCTCTGCCCAAGTCCGCGGGCGTGTTGCTGCCGCGCATCAACGCCAAATAACGCGGCAACACAAGGTCAATAATGCACTGAGCCCAAGCGAGATCGATAAGTATGTGCCACTGGGCGAGGGCGAGCAGCAACTGTTGCAGTTGGCGCAGCAGCGACTTAATTTATCGGCGCGTGGCTATCATAGAGTCTTACGAGTTGCTCGTACCATTGCCGATCTTGCCGCTAGTCATGATGTCACCAGCGCTCATTTGTCAGAGGCGCTCAGCTATCGGGGCAAAGCATAATAGCAAATCAGGCTCGCCTAAGTTAAAGGTCTATAGGCTGTATTTTATCGCTTATGCATCGTTTTGCAGGATCCATTGCACTAAGGCGGCAAAGTCATCAAACGCATGGGTGGGATTTAGCTTGCGAATATCTTGTCCATAGTTGTAGCCATAAGACAGCCCCAGCGTGTCCATACCGGCGTTTTGGCCGGCCAAGATATCATTTCTAGAGTCGCCTATCATGATGGCTTGTGCTGGCGTGACGCCCAGCGTTTGGCAGACATGTAGCAGCGGCGCAGCATCTGGTTTTTTTTGCGCTAAGCTATCGCCGCCGAGCACAGCACTAAACAGCTCTTGCCAGCCAAAGGACTGTAAGATTTTTGGGACAAAACCAATGGGTTTGTTGGTGACCAAAGCCAGTGTGTAGCCCGCTGCCTTGAGTTGTTTGAGACCCTCATCGACGTCTGGATAGGCGACCGTTTTGCTACCGCTGATATCTTTATAAGCTGCAAAAAACACCGCTTCGGCGTGATCCAGAGTGTCTGTATTTAGCTCGTCTTCTAGCACCTCTATTTTGCCGACCAAGGCACGTGCCACCAGCATGCGTGAGCCGTTGCCGACCCAGTTACGTATGGTATCAATAGGGTAGGTGTCTTTGCCAAGTGTGCTCAGCATGGCGTTTACGGCATCGGCCAAGTCTGGTACGCTATCGATGAGCGTACCATCAAAATCAAAAATCAACAGTTGCTTATCCATTATTCCTCTCGGTTTTATGTTGCTATAGCGGATTTAAGATAGCTTCGATGCCCTAACAATACCAAGCAATATAAGGCAAGGCCGGCAAGCGACAGTGTACAATGAGTGGGGGCGCTCTGTATCTATTTTATACAAGGATAGCTATCTTGATCGTCTGTGCTACCATAGCACAGCTAAGCTTTTGCACCCACTTTTATGCAGGCTTAAATATCGCTAGTTGACATCTTTATAGCGCTCGCGGTGCGCTTTTTTCATTTGTAGATAGGTGTCATTTTTACGGCACGCGTCCCATTTTTGCTTAAAAATACGAGCGGACTCTGCTTTGATAGGGTCCTCTTGCTGACGCGGTAACTCTTCGCGGCCATGCGCGCCGCTTTGGCCTTTTTTATCGTCAGGTACCGCCCCTTTGTATTTTTTACCGCCCTTGTGATTGGCATAGCGCCGCGCGCGCGTGTAGCCCATTTGGATAAACTTGCGCGCCATGTCAGCACCGACAAAATCATCCTTTGCCAAGTAATCCAAAAACATCTGATAAATCGTCTCGCTGCTTTGCTTGGCAACCTCAGGAGTGGCAAAGCGCCAGTATGGCAAAATCTCAGACTTATAAGGCTCGACCAACAGCACTCCTTGCTCGCCGCGCCCGACTCGGTATAGCTCAGGCTGCGCGCGCAGGTCTAGGTTTTTATAATCTAAGTCATAATCAAACTCTCGCATCGTGTGCCCTTATCCTTTGTATGATGTTTACGGCTACTATCGAGTATACTGAGCACAGCTGTCTAAAAAACAGCGCAAAAGTGTTATACAACCGTGACAGTGAGCGATTACTATATGAATCACCGCTGCTGGCTTTATCGCTAAGGCCTGCATTAGATAGCGTTTGATGATTACTGAGTAGGTCAAAACCATGACAATAAAACGTATAAAACCATTTGGCATCACCCCGATTTTATGTTCAAAATATAGGTTGGGTGTCGCGGCGCTACTCATCAGTGTACTCAGTACCACGGCGGCATATGGCGCGTGGTTTGAGCGTTTTATCCCGCAGGGTGAGACCTATACCGTACGTGAGATAGACCGTGACTTGGCTTTTGTGATAGATGGTTTTATCTATGATGCGCGCACGTCGTGTTTTTTGGCGGTGGGGAATCGGGTGGTGTTTTTTGAGGGGCGTCATGGTATTGATTACCGCGCGACGGTGTATGATTTGGATTCGCGCGAACGCTGTGAGCTGTTATTGCGCGGTAGGCTATACCAGCGTTAAGTGAGTATTAATCCATAAAAGTCAGCCATAAAAAAACCCCAAACATTTCTCAATGTTTGGGGTTTTAGAATCTAGTAAACGAATGGTGGCTCGAGGCAGGATCGAACTGCCGACACACGGATTTTCAATCCGTTGCTCTACCGACTGAGCTATCGAGCCGTCTTCGTTGAGGCGCTATTAAACTAAATATCGCCGCTGCTGTCAAGGGGTTTTTGCATTTTATGTGATAAAAGTCTCTATATCCGTCAATATAAGCGAAATAATCGGGTTTTGTCTTACTTTGAGTGATTGAATTGAGGACACGCCCTAGTCTTTGACGCGCAACAGCTCATACTCGCTCATGATACGATGAATAGCGTCATCGGCAGGGACGAACTCTCGCACGCCTTTTTTGACCTCGGCATCATAGACCAGCTTGATGAACTTAGCATCGATTGCGCGGCCTTTGTTTTGCTCATGCACAGTTAAGTATTGCAAGCGCTTAGCATTGGTTTGTCCGTCATCGAAGCAAGCCACTGCAGCGATGGGCTTATCATTAAACATGCCGACGTATAGATATTGCCCACGGCTAAACCCTTGCTCAACGAGCCGAAGCACTTCTGCACCACTAGGCTGGGTTTCATCGCTGTCATATAGTGCCGCCAAGCGCTCGGCCAGCTCATTGTCGCGTGCAGGTTTTTTGATCAGCGGGGCGTCTAATCGGTTGATGGCAATGGCTTCTAAAGGCATGGCAGTTGTTCCTATCAAAAATGGAATGTTATAAATAGACAGTGATAAGGTCAGGTCGGTATAAACAAGATAGCACGCGGCATCACAGCGTCACAGCATTGATGATTGATAAAACTCAATGCACTATTTTAGCAGAATACGCAGATTTTGTGCGTGGTTTGGCGCTTGGTCGTGGCGGTCATGATTAGGGTTTGCTATGATGCAGGTAGGCCGCGTATTGTCTCTGACAGACAGACTGCATTTAGCCCGTGCGCGCCAGCCATATTTTAGTCTTTTTTAATCTTTTTTAATCTTTTGTCATTGACAGACTTTGTTGACACCGCTCGCAACGTACGAGTGTTTATTGGACATTTATCGTCCTATTTTATTGAGCACATTTTATTGACCGCTTTTATTGATAGAGAGTAGCCATGACAGCCAATTCGACCACCCATACCCCTGAACAGTCCTTGCCTCAAACCCCAAACCTACATGGCCGTCCAGCGCGCACCGCTACCGTCGAGCGCAATACCGCTGAGACCCAAGTCAAATGTACGGTCAATCTCGATGGCACCGGTCAAGGCGTCGTCGATACAGGGGTGCCGTTTTTGGATCATATGATCGATCAGATCAAGCGTCATGGTTTATTTGACTTAGATATAAAATGCACAGGCGATACTTATATCGATGATCACCATAGTGTCGAGGATACCGGTATCACCCTTGGGCAGGCATTTGCCAAGGCGCTCGGCGACAAAAAAGGCATCCGCCGTTATGGGCATTTTTATGCGCCGCTTGATGAGTCATTGACTCGCGCGGTCGTCGATCTCTCAGGGCGTCCAGGTCTGCATATGGATATTCCATTTACCCGCTCACATGTCGGCAAGTTCGATGTCGATCTGTTTAGCGAATTCTTTTACGGCTTTGTCAACCACTCATGGATGACCGTGCATTTGGACAATCTTAAAGGCAAAAACAGCCATCACCAAATCGAGTCGGCCTTTAAAGCCTTTGCTCGCGCCCTGCGTATGGCCTGTGAATATGATGAGCGTGCGTTGAATACGCTACCGTCGACCAAAGAGGCGTTTTAAGGATAGGTGCGGTGCTGCTACGGTTACAGCCGCGCTTATTGCACGGCTTGTACAGTTGGCGCTTTTGCTCGTAGCAGGATTTTATCTGTACCTCATCCGCTGTTATCAAATATAATAAAAACGATTCAAAAACGAGAACCAATCAATGACCAAAATCGCCTTATTAGATTACGGCATGGGTAATTTGCACTCAGCTGGCAAAGCATTGTCAGCGGTAGGGGCAGACGTCTCTATCACCAATGACCCAAAAGTTGTCGCTGCTGCCGACAAAATCGTCTTCCCCGGTGTCGGTGCCATGCGCGATTGTATGGCTGGTATGGCCGCTGCGGGTATCGATGATGTCGTACGCGACGCGATATTTAACAAACCCGTGATGGCCATTTGTGTCGGTATGCAAGCGCTGTTTGAGCAATCAAGCGAGAATGGCGGCACAAATTGCCTAGGCATCCTAAACGGTAGCGTAGAAGCCTTTGATCCGGCGTGGACAGACGAGCAAGGCGCGACGATTAAAGTGCCGCACATGGGCTGGAATACCATTAGCGGTATGGACTTTCACCATCCATTGTGGCGCGGTATCGATGACCATGCGTATTTTTATTTTGTGCACAGTTTTTACTGCGCGCCTGCCGATAGCGCACAAGTGGCCGCTGTTTGCGACTATGGCCAGCCGTTTTGTGCCAGCGTGATCCAAGACAACTTGTTTGCCACCCAGTTTCACCCCGAAAAAAGCCATACCGCTGGCTTGCAACTGTTAAAGAACTTCGTTGAGTGGGATATATAGTCAGACAACGCTGTCTTTTTCATCAGTAGTCACGCTGAACAGATATCAGCTTGAAAGGCGAGTCGACGGCGTTGCTCACTTCTTATAGGCCGCAGCTATTGCTTGCTGTTATATACGGAAAACACCAGTGGATTTTACCGCCTTTAAAATCAATATCATCGACGTCACAGGCCTAGCCAAAGATGCGCTGCACATATATGTCGGTGTCGGGGTCTATCTGCTGTGCCTGCTGATACTGCGGCCTCTTATCAAAAACCAAAATCTCAGAGCTTTTATGGCCCTGCTGGTGGTGATGAGCGTGGCGCTACTCGGGGAATATCTGGATAATCGCCATATCATCATTCCAAAAGGGATATTTGCGCTGGGAGTCTTGGATATCAAAGCCAGCCTACACGACCTGATAAACACCTGCCTGCTGCCCTTGGTGCTGTATGCGGCCAATAAATGGCTAAAAATATTTCAGCCCACCCCCCATACCAAAGCCTTACTCAAGCGCCATAAAAAAATGGACGGCTAGCTTTTGCTGTCGCCCGTCACTATAGTCAATCCGATATAAAAACGATACAGCGAGAAGACACGTGGTTTTTCTTAGCCTTGAGCGGCGCAGGCACAGCACGCAAGAAAAATTGTGCCAGTTGCAGGCTCATAAGCGGCCTTATCTTTACAAAGCTTACGAAACATAAAAAGTCTCGTCTATTTCACGTCTCCTTATTTTGCTACTTTATAGGTGTCATCTTTCTTGATGAGCCAATACAAGTCATAAAACTATAAGCAATAAAAAAGGAAGCACTATGAATATCCAAGACCTATTAGACAAAGCCAAAGACACCTTAGACAACGCTAAAAGTACCTTAGGATTAGAGCCACAAGAAACTGAAGCAGGCATTTATATTCCCTCAACATCATCGCTAAAGATAGCTGCGCCGAATAAAACCAACTACGATCATACTAATTATGATAATCCCTATACGGGCGATAAGAAAATCATGATGGTCTGTACCGAAGAGCAGTATATGACTATGGAAAACGGCAATAAATTTGATACCGGTAATCATCCGGTGGAGATGATGGTGCCGTTATTACATTTTAAAAAAGCAGGCTTCGACGTGGATGTATTTACCCCAACAGGCGAGTCTGTAAAAGTCGAACAGTGGGCGATGCCAGAGGACGATGACGACGTTAAACAAATTTATAGTGAGTACGAGTCCAAGTTTGAGAGTCCAAAAAGCATCGCGGATTTTGTCAAAAATGACATGGCTGATAGCAATGACTATGCAGCGATCTTTATTCCCGGTGGTCACGGCGCGATGCTAGGCTTGCCAGAAGACAAAAACCTTGGCGCATTGCTACGCTGGGGTCATGAAAAGGCTCTCTTTACTTTGGCAATTTGTCATGGACCAGCTGCTCTACTAGCGGCTAATTTAGAAAGTCCTGATAGCTCTAAGCAAGACGATAACGCTAATAAAGAATTTATTTTTAAAGGCTATAAGATGGTAGCGTTCCCGACGGTTATGGATAAGCAAATGCCAAAAATCGGTTATCTACCAGGACCTATGCCATGGTACTTTGGTGAAAAGTTAGAAGATTTGGGCGTTACTATTGATAATAAACTGGTCTCAGGACAAACGCATCAAGATAGAAAGCTGATCTCAGGTGATGGGCCACTAGCGGCCAATGACTTTGGTAAGATAAGTGCCAAAGCGTTGCTAAAAGCGTTTAATTAACAGGTTTTGATGAGTTTAATCCAAAAAAAACGGACTAATAAATAGTCCGTTTTTTACATTCAAAAAGAGAAGGTTTTACTTAGCCTCATCATACAGTTTTCGCACCACCTCACCAATCACCGCAATGCCTTTGGCCAACGTGTCCTCATCCGCTGCGATACTCATGCGAATACACTCATGCGCGTGTTGATAGTCGCTGACATCGACACCAGGGAAGAAATACTGACTTGGGACGATAAGCGTCCCTTTTTCTTTCAAAGTCTCATACAGCTCAGAGGTACTAATCGGTAAATCTTTAAACCATAACCATAAGAATATCGCGCCCTCAGGCTTATGAATTACTAGCGGATAATCGCCTAATTCCTTTTTAAGTAGGGTAACTGCTGTCTTGGCTTGTTGCTGGTAAAAAGGCTTAATATCGTTATCAGATAAGTCTTTAATAGCGTCATTTTCAACCAGCGGCGTGGCAATAGATGCGCCAAAGCGCGTCGGTGAGAGATTAACCACGGCATTCATCGCACTGACGGCTGCGATGACCTCAGGCGCTGCAACGATAATGCCGGTACGCACTCCCGGCAAACCAATTTTTGACAAGCTAAAACACAGAATGGTATTGTCATCCCAATTAAGGGTAACGTCTGAATAAATAATATTAGGGAAGGGCATACCATAAGCGTTATCGATAATCAGCGGCACATCATAACGCTTAGCAATCTCCGCCAAATGCGCCATTTCCTCATCGGTTAAGACATTACCTGTTGGATTGGTCGGACGCGAACAACAAATCGCGCCAATACGGCCTTCGGTCAGCGCAGGCAAGCTCTCTAACGCCTCAAAATCCACGCGATATTTAAAGAAGCCTTCTTCGCCCTCATGCGTCACTTCTTCAATATGCGGCAACACAGCGGTAAAGTGCTGACCCTCTATATGCACGTCACTATAGCCGATATATTCAGGCGTTAATGGCAATAAAATAGACTTATCGACAGACTTACTCTTTTCATCACTGAAGGCACCGCCAAACAAGTTAAACAAATAGAAAAACGCATTTTGCGAGCCATTGGTCAGTGCGATATTCTCTGCCGTCAAATTCCAATCATAATGACGATTAAAGAACCCGACCAAGGCATCAATAAAAGCGGCATCGCCCTGCGGGTTGGAGTAATTCGCCATACTACTCGTCGCCGTGCTGTTAATGTCCTCACGAAAGCTACCATCGTTACCCAGCGCTTGATAGGTCTCCAAAAACAGCTCATTCACCGCATCAATACGCGCTGGATTACCACCACCGAGCATATTGACCGGCTGATCGCTTTTTAGCGCGTCGCCCAGATCATCCATCAATTGCGAGATGCCAGTGGGCTGGGTAAATTTTTGACCAAATTTGGAGAATTTCATAGGATTACCGTGCGCTTGTCAGTATCTGACTGTTTGATTGGGTGAGTGTGCGGGTTCGTGTGGCGCTAGTATAGCAAATGCCAGCTTTGATGTGTGCGGTGTCAAGCGCTGATCGCCGTTTATCTTTCGTATATTTAACCCACAAATAAACCAAAAAACGCTCTCTATATCAATAGCGAGCGTTTTGGTTTGTGGTGTTAGAGATTGGGGCTTTGGAGCTAATCTCGCCATCCGCTCATATCTTATATGCCCCACTGGCGCGGTGACTAAAGGCTGATAGTGTTCCTGTTGCCTCGATAACCCTCTCAGCCAAGTCCCCGCAAGCCTGAGGAGGGAAATAACAAAGCACTGCTTTGTCCCGACGCAAGAGAAAATCTATGATTTTCTGGGTCACATAAGTATATCCGCTACTTTCGAGGCTAAACCGCCTTGCTATGGCAAAGTTCATCACGATAATCAAAATTTTAACTTTAACTTGAGTTTGAGCGGTAGGGTGCGCCCAGCGCACCGATAAATTAACAATCTACAAAATTAGACAAACTCTATAAAGAGGTTATTATTTATGCGACGCTAAGGTTATTAATGGTGCGCTAGGCGTATACTAAGGCTCATATTTAATATTCCTGTATTTCTATCTTATAAATAACGTAACACTTGACAATAATAGAGAAATATTTAAAAATGAATATGCATCTAGGTTTAGCTTAGGTGGGTGCATGTATCAACTTACGGATAAACGTCCCAAATGACCATTCTAACGTTAGAATGCTAATTTGTGCCGCTCCATAATCATTTGTTAAGTATACAACCAGTATATTTATCATGGTTAGCAGGTTGAGCATATCACATTTCCTCATACATGTTGGACTGTACCACGAGGAGGTCGCCTTTGTAGTTTTAGAAGGAGGCGTAGACTTTTGAGGGGTGCTTCGAAAGAAGTCAAGGATTACAGTCATCCGACCCTCTTAAGTTGGCAATAAATGAATATAATAGATGAATCTTTTTTTAAGAACAGGCAAAAAAAACGCAATTACTTACATTTCGATGAAAAGCGTTCACCTGCCTATTTGTATGATTATATCACACACCCTTCTAATATCACTCGACACTCTTTTTATCCGTTTATCTCCTATAATTTAATCGATAAAAAAATTGAGAAAAATTACTTACACCCTAAACTAGTTTATAAACCTGTTATTAATTCTCCTAGATTTATATCCCACTCGCTTTATCCATTCATTTCATATAAAAAAGCTAGAAAATACGCTATTACTACGTCTAAAGTTAGGTTTATAAGTTATGCCAGTCATTTTGATAGCGACATATATGCCTATTACGCTAGATTATTAGAAAAACCTTATGAGGACTATTTAGCGCAAAACGGCTTAGAAGATTGTGCTTTAGCCTATAGGAAGATAGAAAGAGTTCAAAATAATAAGGTTGTCTCAAAATGTAATATTCATTTTAGTAGAGACGTTTTCTCTATTATCTCTCAAAGAAGAAATTGCGTAGTGCTTTGCTATGATGTATCAAAATTTTTCGACAGTCTTAATCATGAAATATTAAAACGTAACTGGTGTTTACTTCTAAACTGTCATCGTTTACCAGATGACCATTATAAAGTTTATAAGTCTCTTACTAAGTTTGCATATGTAGATAAAAAGCTACTTTATAAAGAGCTAGGATTATCTTTAAATTCAAGAACCTTGCATAAACGTCATAGAGTACTTTGTAAGCCTGATGATTTTCGTAATAGGATTAGAGGTAAAGGTCTTGTTAATACTAACACTAGCTTAGAAGGCATACCTCAAGGCTCTCCTTTAAGTGGACTTTTATCAAACGTCTATATGATGCAATTCGATATAAGTATGAATGGCTATTTAAAAAATATTGATGGTACGTACTTTAGATACAGTGACGATATGATTTTTATTGTAAATAATAAGTATGAGTCTCAACTCGTTCGTTTTATAGACAAAGAGTTAGAGAAGCTAAAGCTTCATATTAATAAAACAAAAACTCAAAGAATTGTTTTTAAAGATGGAGTCGTAAACTTTGACACTGGTAATGTTAGCTTCAATAATCCACATAAACTTCAATATTTAGGGTTATTGTATGATGGTAAGCAAGTATTTCTTAGAGATACAGGGCTTTCTAAATATAATCGTAAAATGAGAAAAGCTATTCGGATGCGGTCAGCTCACTTTAGAAGACTAAAAGCTGATAACAACCTTAACGGTTCTACAATTTATAAGAGAACACTTCATTCTAGATTTACATATATAGGTAAGAGAAACTATATTAGCTATGTCTTCAGGGTTTCAGAAGTCCATAACTCTAAGAATGTTAAAAGGCAAGTGAAAGGTCATTATAAGTTGTTTGAAGAATACTTGAATGCGAGAATATGAACTTAATATTTTTCTAATTTAACCAGTGCTAACTGGAGGCGTGCTCTAGCCCTGATAGTAGCGGTTATCCTGACGGTCTAGGCGAGTTGCGGACGTATCGTTTTGAGATGGTCTCGAGGTAACAGGAACAGATCAAACGATAACAACCGCCTTGCATAGGCTGACAGATAATAGCAGGACTAGCTACAATTAACCCGCCATCAACCTTTGTTAAACTTTGAACATCTAAATCATCGCCCGAACCCGAGCCATAATCCCGCGCCCAATCACCAATCTCACATAAATGATGGCAATGGCAAACAGCAAGACGACTAACGAAACACCGCCAATAGCTAAGTTCGTCCACGGCACGCTATAGCGTAAGTCAAACCACTGGGTAATCGCAAACCAAGCGCCAGCGCTGGCAATCATCATCGCAAACACTGCGGCGCTCACCCCAAGTACACCAATCTCCAAGATATTTAGCTTATATAAATCAGACTTTTGCATTCCTAATAATCGGAAGGACGCGCTCTCTTGCATGCGATCTTGTGAAGTAGACAGTAGCGAGCTGATCAATACCATGATGCCTGTTAGCAATGCCAGTAGGGTGAAGACATAGACCAAGCGGCTCATTTGCACGACCAAATCTTGGACTTGCTCAGCGATAGCGGTACCGTCAATGGTGGTGACAGTAGGGAACTTGCGTACCAGCTGACCTTGTACCTCGGCGATACGGTCCTCAGGGATATGCGCGGTGGCAAACTGGATTTGCGGCGCGCGGGACAGCACCGATGGTTCAAACAAAAAATAAAAATACGGACTCGGGCCACGCTCGAAGCGCGAGCGGATACTGGTAATTTGCCCGACAATTTTGATCCCTTGGATATTAAAAATAATCTCGTCGCCCATGCCGACATTGAGCAAACTGGCGGCCGTATCCAAGATAGATAAAGGTTTGACTTGCTGATCGGCATCCTCGATAGGCGTATACAGCGCATCGTCTGTGAGCGAGTCAACAATGTACTCAGTATCCATCACCGTGTCGGCGTAGCTTAAATTAAACACTCGCGACGGATCATCAAAACCTTCTGTAGGCTCGATATCTTGTACAGGCACACCGCCTGCTGTCACCACCCGCGCCCGAATGACGGGGTAGTAGCTGACAGGTGCGCCAATGATGTTATTAATCGCGTCGTGTTGTTCGCTTTGCACATCGAGCAAAAATATATTGGGCGCGTCTGCAGGGTAGGTGTTGATAAACTGCTCGTTGATACTGTGATTAAGCGTGGTGATAAGCGTCAGGACGGCGACCGACAGCGATAAAGTGACAAAAAACAGCGCCGATTGGTTGCCTTTGCGCGCCAAATTATGAATGGCGATACGCTGCATCCAGCTGATACGGCGGCGCGAGGCCAGTTGTGCCAAGAGCCATAGCCAGCCACGAGCAAGCAGCCAAAATATCGCGACAAAGCCAATCAGACCGATCAGCAGCTGCGCGCCCAGTAGCCACGAGCCCACTTCATAAGCAAAAAACACATACAGACTTGTTAGCATCAGCCCGTACCATAGTATAGGTAGGCGTCGATACCATGGCAGGTTTTGATTGGACTGACTTGCGCCTTGATTGAGCAAGGTTGCAGGCTTGGTATGGTTCAGCGGGCGTAAACCGCGCTGGGCGATGACAAAGCTCAAGAGCAGCGCAATGATGATGGTTTTTAGGACGCTAATGGGGTTGATCGCTAGCGCCACATCGGCAGGTAAGATAGCGCCAAGGTAGGGCTGACTGACCTGTAGTAAGCCGGCACCAAGGATACTCGCTGCGATACAAGCGATGACGGTGGTCGTAAGTAGTAACTGGTAGTAGCTGCGTTTGAGCGAGGCAAGCGGCTCACCTAAGGCGAGGCGAATGGCGTTGTTTGGCTGCTCTTTGCTGACAAAGGCACTGATCACCCCATACATCGCCACCGCCGAGAGCAGGAAGACGGCGATGACCAATAGCTTTAAAAACATCAAGACATTATCAGAGATACGCGAGACAGACGTATCCGCTGACTGAGCGTCAGACAGCTCGATATCAGGGTGGCTTACGAGTAGCTGCTCAAGCGTTGCATGCTGCGCCGCTATTGTCTCGGCATCTCCTGCCATCTCGATACGGTAGTTGACACGGCTGCGCTGCCCCAATAGGTTGGTGGCTGCCAGCGCTTGTTGCTGCATCAGGACCCGCCCGCCAAAGCCAAAGGCACTTAAAGGGCGATCTGGCTCTTTGGTCAGTACATCGCGGATGGTAAAGCGCCCATCACCGATGGTGACGACATCGCCGACGGTAGCGCCAAGACCATTTAG
The DNA here is from genome assembly GCF_028823565.1 of Psychrobacter sp. A3. NCBI lineage: Bacteria > Pseudomonadati > Pseudomonadota > Gammaproteobacteria > Moraxellales > Moraxellaceae > Psychrobacter > Psychrobacter sp. A3. Next base: position 23,305 of record NZ_JAPEHS010000009.1, on the reverse strand, counting down.
CACCTCTGGCGCGACGATGATGCTATCGGCTGTCAGCTGTTGCCACAGCGGCTGTCCGGAGGCCAGCTCGACGTCGCCATATAATGGATAAGCGGGAGAGACGGCTTTGAGCTGCGTCAGCAATGTCTGCTCTGCGCTCAGACGACTTGGCTGGCAGGCAGGGTGTTGACTTGTGCCATGACCTCGCTTGGCCAGTCTTGTTTGCTGTTGAGTATCAGATCGCCACCGACCAACGCTCGCTGATTGTCAGTGATGTAGTGATCGACGGACTGCTGGATAGAGTCCAGAGTCAGATAAGTGGCCAGTGATAGCGTCAGCGTCAATAAAAACAGTACCGGATACACCCAGCGTCGCCACCAGCTACGGGTGAGGGCTTGCGCGCCTAACGTGCGAGTAAACAGCAGACCTATCAGGCCATGAGACTGGGCTGTAGCAGACTGAGTTGTAGCAGCGCTTGGTTTATTTTTCATCAGCGTTTGACCCATCTATCGTACCGTCATGCATGGTGATCACTCGATCGGCCATGTCAGCGAGTGCTGGATCATGCGTCACGACGACCAGCGCCGAGCCTGTCTGCGCACGCAAGTCTAGCAATAGCTGCATGACCTGCTCGGCGTTTTGCTCATCCAAGTTACCTGTCGGCTCATCGGCAAAGACAATCTTTGGCTGGGCGACCAGCGCGCGCGCCACCGCTGTGCGCTGCTGCTCACCGCCGGATAGTTGACTGGGCAAGCTATCACATCGATGGCCGAGCCCGACTGCTTCGATTAAGGCATCGACCCGCGCAGTATCAGGACGCCGCGCGATATCTAGCGGAAAAGCGATATTTTCGCGCACGCTCAAGGTCGGCAGTAGATGAAACGACTGAAAGACAAAGCCCATCTCGCGCTGACGAATCACCGCTAGCGCCTCTTCATCAAGAGCGCTTAGCGTTTGTCCAGCCAGCGTAACCGAGCCACTATCGGGATAATCAAGCGCGGCCAGTAGACCCAGTAAGGTGGATTTACCTGAGCCTGATTTGCCCATAATCACCACAAACTCGCCGGCATCGACATGGATACTGACGTCTTTGATGATGGCCAGCGATTGCTCACCGACTTGCACGGTTTTATATAAATGCTCGGCACTGAGTATGGCGTTACTGGTAAGTGTGGCGGTCATGGGCAGTTCCGGTTGGTTGGTTTAAGGCCATAAGGCATCGAAGTGAAGCAGCTATAGATAAGCGCCTTTAATTACGCTCACTTTCGACTATTTTTTCTAGCTTGGGCGTGAGCACTGGCAAAACATTTTCATTAACGATCATGCGATAGCCCTCTTTAGTCGGGTGAATGGCATCCGCTTGGTTGAGCGCGGCATCACCGCCCACCCCGTCCAAAAAGAACGGAATCAGCGTAACCCCCGTGTCTTCGGCGATGCGCGGATAAATCGCGGCAAACGACTCTACGTAGTCTGAGCCAAGATTGTCATAAATCTGCATGCCGCCCAAAATGACTTCGCTGCCACCTGCTTGCAAGCGTTTGATGGCGGTACGTATGTTATTTTCGATAGTGGCGACTTCTATACCGCGCATGGCATCATTAGCACCGATAGTCAGTATGGTGATATCAGGTTTGGTCTGTAGCACCCAATCCAAGCGATTGACCAGCCCTGTGCTGGTCTCGCCGCTCAAGCCGGAATTGACGACAGTGATATTGGAATAGCCCATTTTTTTTAACTGCGCTTCTAGTTGGGCAGGGTAGTTATCTTCAGGCGACACGCCCAAGCCTTCGGTCAAGGAGTCGCCCAGCGCCAAGATGGTCAGCGCTGCTTGCTGCTCATCCAACCGTGAGGGGAATGATGTGTCGGCAGTCTGGCTGATTTGAGTAGTTTGGCTGATAGGCGGGGTTGGTTGTGTGCTGTCAGCTGGCGTGGTATCAGCATTATCAGGCGATTTTTGACAACCAGTGGTGGCCATCACCATGGCTAAGAAGGTCGCCACCGGTAGGTGCGAAGTCAAACGAGAAGATGGTTTCATAATACGTAGTCTGTCCTATAATCAATCAAACCAGTGTAGCAAAATAAGATCGCGACCAATATTATGATAAGGTTACCGTGATTTAGGGTTAAGCTGATGTTAAGCGTGCTTACCATCGACCATGATTGGGCGACTGACCAGCCATGCCATCACGACGTTGATGATCATCAAGATCAGCAGCATAAACAGCGCCAAGTCCCAACTGCCTGTGGCATCATGGATCCAGCCAGTACCAAGCGGACCAAAAAACGCCAGTAGATACCCCACTGCCTGCGCCATACCAGACAATTCGCTGGATTGGTTGGCGGTATAAGTGCGCATCGAAAACAGCATCATACTTAAGGTAAAAATCGCCGAACAGCCCATGCCCATGAGCCCAGACCACAGCCAAGCAAGGTCGGTCGATAGGTACATGATGCCCAATACACCAAACACGTTTAAGGCGGCGGCAAAGACGGCCAGTGCCTGAATCGGTCGACCGCGATTGACCAGCCACGTCAGGCTCAAAATCGCCACCGGTGCCATAAACTGAAACACCGAGCCCATTTGTCCAGCACTCACCGCAGACAGCCCCTTACTGAGCCAAATTGACGGTAAAAAACTGGCAACGGTATAAAACAACAAAGACTGCAGACCCATAAACACCGCAATCTGCCAAGCAAATGCTGAGCGCCATACCGAAATGTCTGATGAGCCGGTAGCGAGCGGCGCCACCACCCGTGTCGATGAGCCTAGCCGCACCCGCAAAAACACCCACAAAACCAAGGCAAAAAAGCCCAAAAGCGCCCAACCGCCAAGCGCCCACTGCCAACCAAACTGCTCAGATAACGGCAGCACCACACCTGCGACGATGCCTGCGGCGACGGTCAAGGTCAAGCTAAAGCAGCCTGTTACCAGCGGTATGTGATTGGGTGTGCGCTGTTTGATGACAGGCGCGGCCAAGGTGTTGGCAAAACCGATGGCCAGCGTTAGTAATACCGTCCCGCTCAAAAAGCCAATCCAAGTGGGAATCACCGAGCGGATGACCATGCCAATTGTCAGCAGGGCAATCATCGAAATCAAGGTATTCTCAAGCCCAAAGCGCTTACTGATGGCAGGCGAGATAAGCGCGCCCAAGGCAAAAGTCAGCATCGGCACTGCGCCCAGCCAGCCAAGCTCAGTCTCAGAGATACCGAGCGCCTCTTGCACCACAGGTGCGATAGAGCCAAGCGCCACGATAGGTGCGCGCATGTTGGTCGCAAGTAATACGATCGCACATAACACCAGCCAAAAAGTAAAGCGTGATGATGGCGGGATGGAGGATTTTGACGCTTTTGTTTGAGAAGCAGACAGATTTGCGGAGGTAGACATGGTAGCACGACTATTATATAAAATAAAAAACACGTCATTAGATAGCGTCGCCGCAGCGCCGCTTACCAAATAACACCAGAAAAGTCTCATTAAAACGATGAGTTAGAAAAGCCGTTAGGGCTTTACAACACGGGCAGAAAGCCTGTCATATGAACTTGCCGCCCTCTCAAACAGGGCAAACTTAGTATATGGATGATAACGATGAAGGTTTGATTCTAGATTTATAAAACATCAGCGGCTTATAAAAGCTATCAAAATGAATATGGCACAAGAAAAATAGCGCCAACTCTATTTTGTAGAGTTTGACGCTATTATAAGAACAATTGATGACTAGATACTACCAGCGTATGGTAACAGACGCGGTATTTATATCTACTCTAGACAGATTTGCCTAACTGAGCGGCTTTAAGCGCGGTTTCTTGCTGCTCGGCGATGAGTGAGTCGCACTTGTTTGGGTCGTTGCCACAAAATGAGCAATGCTCGTCGCCCATCAGTTTGGCCACCCCGCCGCAAGAGCCTTTTAGGGGCTTTTTTTTCACCATATATCCAATACCCATAAAGACAAAAAACAGCACAAATACAGTAAAGGTAATCGCAAGCATGGGGAGCAATTGAGTAAACATAGAGGAAACCTCGTATTAAAAATAGGGCTGTCATCAAAGACAACACCTTTATAGTATAGCAGATTTTTGCAGATGCCGCTTGAGCGTATCAAGATGTTTGGCGCATGCAGCTGGCAGTTTACAAGGGTTTGTCGGCGCGTAATGCTTGCATCGCTGGTGTCTGTACCACTTGCCATTTCCCAATATTGTCAGCGTCTTTGATGGTTTTTTTATCACTATCATTATCGGTATCGGCTAATACCACAAACATCGCCGCTAGGTTTTGCTTTTGAGCGACGTCTAGCGCCTGCTGATACGGCATGGCAGTCAGCGCCGTCGCCCACGCATCGGCCAGCGCTACTGACTCTGCGGCGACAGTGACAGAAGGCGCGCCGCCCGCGATGGGAGTGCCCGTGGTGGGGTCGATGGTATGGCTATAGCGCTCGCCATCGAACACCACAGAGTTGCGGTAGTTGCCAGAGGTCGCCAGATGCATTTGATTGGCCGTGCTGATAGGTTGGCGAATCGCTGATATGGTCTCGCGCTCACTGACAGTGCTGTCTTCGATAGGGGCGTCGATTTTTGTTTGTTGACACCAGAGGTCGCAATCTCGCCGCCTATCTCCACCATATAGTTTTTGATTTGATAGTCGTTTTTGAGCACATCAGCGATGACATCGACGCCATAGCCTTTTGCCACCGCAGAAAAATCCAGCCCCACGCCTTTTTTGGTTTTGTAGATGCTTTGCTGATCTTGTACGATACTGTCAAAATCGACCAAGGCTTTTGCTTGAGCGATCTCGAGCGCAGTGGGTGGATTTTGTAAGCGCTCGACGGTCATGGTACTACCAAACCCCCACGTCTCTACTAGGGGCATCACTGTTGGATCAAAGGCACCGCCGGACTGCTGATAGACGGTGCGCGACACCTCAAGCACATGTGCAAAGTCGGCATCGATCGCTATGGGTGTGTCCTTTCCTAGCTGGTTGAACTTAGAGATAGTAGAGTCAGATTGATAGGTCGACATGCTATCATTGATCTGTTGCAGCCGCTGATCGATGGCTGCTTGTATGGCAGCTTCATCTGCATTATCAGGGAGCTGATAGCTGATATGGTAGCTTGTCCCCATCGTTTCACCAGTCAGATAGTTATAATCTGGTGTTTGCTGGCAAGCACTGAGGCTCATTATAGCGCCTACAGTGGTCATCGTCAGTAAGGTCGGGCGTATGGATTGAGGCGCGGCAAAAAACGAGGTTACATTTGTCATATGAGTCATCACAGCTTGATAAGGCAAAGGGGTGAATGGAGCGTCAACGAATAACGGCGCTAAACCTCTCCTATTTTACACCCCTTATCACCTATAAGGCCAATAGCGTTGCCTTAGATTTTAGTTCAAGTTTTGAGTCAGTGCTTTTATTAGAGGTAAATCTTTTGACAAAAAAAGAGCCTCACTTGAGGCTCTTTTTTTACTGTCGCTTTTAGTGTTGCTTTTTTACTTAACCACCGAAGTCATCAAGTAGGATGTTTTCATCCTCCACGCCCAAACTATGGAGCATGTCAATTACCGCCGCGTTCATCATCGGTGGCCCACACATGTAGTATTCACAGTCTTCTGGGTTTGGATGGTCTTTTAGGTAATTTTCAAGTAGCACATTATGGATAAAGCCGGTCGGACCATCCCAGTTATCTTCTGGTAATGGATCAGATAGCGCCACATGCCACTCAAAGTTATCGAACTCTTCTTCGAGCTGATCGTAGTCTTCGACATAGAACATTTCACGAATCGAGCGCGCACCGTACCAAAAGCTAATCTTACGCTTAGAATTTAGACGTTTTAGCTGATCGAAGATGTGCGAGCGCATCGGTGCCATACCAGCACCGCCCCCGACGAAGATCATCTCAGCATCGGTATCTTTGGCAAAGAACTCACCATATGGGCCTGATACCGTCACCTTATCACCAGGTTTTAGGCTAAATACCCAAGACGACATCTTGCCCGGCGGGATACCTTCAGGACCACGCGGCGGTGGACTGGCGATACGGATATTAAACTTGATGATGCCTTTTTCTTCTGGGTAGTTGGCCATCGAGTACGCACGAATAACGGGTTCATCGACTTTTGAGACGTATTTAAAGACGCCGAACTTTTCCCAGTCTTCACGGTACTCTTCACCGATATCAAAGTCTTTGTAATGTACTTCATGCGGCGGCGCTTCTAGCTGTACATAGCCACCAGCGCGGAAGTTGACTTCCTCGCCTTCTGGAATCTTAAGTACCAGCTCTTTGATAAAGGTTGCCACGTTATCGTTAGAGATAACTTCACATTCCCATTTTTGTACATCAAAAAACTCAGGGTCGATCTCGATTTTCATGTCTTGCTTGACAGCTACCTGACAGGCTAAGCGCATGTGATTGCGAATCTCGCCTTGTGTAAAATAGCCTTCTTCGGTGGGCAGGATAGAACATGTGATTGCGAATCTCGCCTTGTGTAAAATAGCCTTCTTCGGTGGGCAGGATAGAACCGCCACCTTCAATAACGCGGCAACGACACTGCGCGCACGTACCACCGCCACCACAAGCTGAAGATAAGAAAATACCTTCGCTTGCTAGCGTTTGCAGTAGCTTGCCGCCCGCTGGTGTCACAACGTCATTATCGGGATTATCATTGATATGGATGGTAACATCACCTGAACTGACCAGTCTTGAGCGCGCCGCCAAAATAATGGCGACCAGGCCCATGATGATCAAGGTAAACATAGCAACGCCACCAATCGCCGTAGCATAATCCATGATATGTATCCTTAATCTATGGAGTAGGGGAGTAACAGGACGCCTAGCGTCTACTGCTACCCCTACCGAATAAATGAATTAAATAGGTCAAATCGCTAACTAGGCTTTTCAGCGTAGCGGTTTAGATTGACATACCGCCAAAAGACATAAAGCCAAGTGACATCAGACCAACCGTGATAAAGGTAATACCAAGACCACGCAGCGGTGCTGGGATGTCTGAGTATTTGAGCTTTTCACGGATACCAGCCAATGCGGTAATCGCCAATGCCCAACCAAAACCTGCGCCCACGCCATATACGACCGATTCGCTAAAGTTGTAGTCACGCTCCACCATAAACAGAACACCACCCAAGATGGCACAGTTGACAGTAATCAGCGGTAAGAACACCCCAAGCGCGTTGTACAAGCTTGGAACGAACTTATCTAAGAACATCTCTAGAATCTGTACGGTCGCAGCAATCAGACCGATATAACTAAGTAGGCCTAAGAAGCTTAGGTCAATATCAGGAAAGCCTGCCCATGCCAGCGCCCCACTTTTTAGGATAAACTGAAACAACAGATTGTTTAGCGGTACGGTGATGGCCATCACGACAATGACTGCGACCCCAAGGCCTATGGCCGTTGAGACTTTCTTGGACACTGCCAAAAAGGTACACATACCTAAGAAGTAGGCCAGCGCCATATTCTCGATAAAGACTGAGGTTATAAATAAACTAACATAGTGTCCCATTAGTGACCGCCTCCATGTACCATGCCTTTAGATTGCGGCTTCATGACAAACTCAGCATCTTCAACTTGTTCTGGTTTCCAGATACGCACAATGGCGATAAACAAACCGATGATAAAGAACGCTGACGGTGGTAGTAATAACAAACCGTTTGGAATATACCAGCCGCCATCAGTGACAGGCTGCAAGATGGTGATACCAAACCAGGTACCGGCACCGAGTAGCTCACGGATGGTTGCGACAAATAACAATACCGCTGAATACCCAAGACCGTTACCGATCCCATCCAAAAAGCTAGGGACAGGCGGATTGCTCATGGCAAAGGCTTCGGCACGGCCCATCACGATACAGTTGGTAATGATCAAACCAACGAAGACCGATAGACCTTTACTCACATCATAAGCCACCGCTTTTAGTACCTGATCGACCAAAATAACCAACGAGGCAATAATCGTCATCTGGACGATAATACGAATGCTCGATGGAATTTGCTTACGGATGATAGAGATAAAAAAGCTCGAAAACGCTGTTACCAGTGTCAAGGCCACACACATCACCATGGCGTTGGCCATGCTGGTGGTGACTGCCAATGCCGAGCAGATACCTAGGATCTGTAGGGCAATGGGGTTATTGTCAAAGATAGGCGTGGTTAAAATACTTTTGGTGTCAGCCATGTTATGCCTCCTTGCCGTTTACTACTGGCGCTGCCAGTTCGGTGTTCGGTTCAGCTGTCAGCGTCGCTTGACTGGCTTGCGTGTCTGCATTGTCAATCGTTTGACCACTGTCTTGGCGCAGCTTATCTAGATAAGGCTTGTAGCCTTGCTCACCCAGCCAAAACTGAATCATATTGCTGACACCGCGACCCGTTAAGGTTGCACCGCTGATGCCATCGACCCAGTTATCTTTTGGTGTGCCAGCTTTGGTCACGCCAGTAGCCACATTGCCATCTTCGTCATACGACTGGATGCCACTCCACTGGGCGCGCCACTCTGGCTCTTCGATACGAGCACCGAGCCCTGGGGTTTCTTTATGCTCATAAAAACTGATACCTTTGATGGTATTCATGTCGCTCTCAAGCGTTAAGAAACCATAGATCGTGCCCCATAGGCCATAGCCTTGAATCGGTAGCACCACCATTTCAGGATTGCCAGCGTCGTCGCTTTTTACGTAGACTTTGGCATATTTTGGCTTACGGCCAATACCAGCAGGATCGTTGTCGCCCAAGTCTTCACTCAAAGCTTGGTTTTTGGTTGCTTGACTGGCGTCATAGACGTTGCGATCAGGGATGCCAGCGGCTTTTAGCGCCTCATCATCGAGATAGTCACCTGTATTTAGGTCGATGATCTCGACATCAAAATCTTTAAAACGCTCAGCCACATCGCTTGCAGTATCTGACTCAGCATTGTACAGGCCGGCGGCAACGAGGATATTTTTGTTACGGTCTAAGCGAGCGTTTTCGATTTGTGCTGGTTTTAGACCCACAGCAACTGCCGAGACCAATACAGAGCACACCAAACATAGCGTCAGTGCAACGCTGATGGTTTTTGCGTTATTACTTTTGGGCTTGGACATAACGAACCCTCCGAGCAGTTTGGCGTTTGATGTTTGCTTGGGTAACAAAGTAATCAAACAATGGAGCAAATAAGTTGGCGAATAAAATGGCCAGCATGATGCCTTCTGGGAAGGCTGGGTTGACGACGCGAATCAATACGGTCATAAAGCCAATCAAGATGCCATACGCCCAGCGGCCTTTATTGGTATGCGCAGCAGAGACAGGATCGGTTGCCATAAATACCGCACCGAAAGCGAAGCCACCGATGACCAAGTGCCAATAAAACGGCAGATTCATCATCAGATTGTCTTCTGAGCCAATCATATTAAAGACCAGCGAGGTGGCGATGAGGCCGACCACACAGCCTGCCATGATGCGCCATGAGGCGATACGCGTCCACAGTAGTACGGCCGCACCCATGAGGATAGCGAGCGTAGAGACTTCACCGATACTGCCTTGCATGTTGCCCAAGAACGCATCACTCCAAGTGATGGCATTGCCATAGACATCGACGAAATCTTGTGGAGCGACGCCAAGCGCTGCAAGACCAAGCGGTGTCGCGCCAGAGAAGCCGTCCACCGCTGTCCAGATTGAGTCACCTGACATATACGCTGGATAGGCAAAGTAGAGGAAGGCACGACCTGATAGAGCAGGGTTTAGGAAGTTTTTACCCGTACCACCGAAGACCTCTTTTGCCACGACCACACCAAAGATGATACCCAAGGCGACTTGCCATAATGGGATATCTGGCGGTAGACAAAGCGCGAAGAGTACTGAGGTCACAAAGAAACCTTCGTTGACTTCATGGCCGCGCACCACGGCGAAGATAATCTCACAGAGAATACCAACCGCGAAGGTGACGATATAAATGGGTAAGAACTGCATGGCCCCATAGACAAAGCTGGCCCAAATACTATCTGGATTGTAACCTGCCATGCTGGTGATGACCGTGCGCCAGCCTTCAGGCTGCAAGCCTAGCTGAGCGATGGCAGTTAATGCTTGGTGGCCGATATTGTACATACCCCAAAACATCGCAGGGAAGGTACAGAGCCAGACGGTAATCATGATGCGTTTTAGATCGATACCATCGCGCACGTGTGACGAGGCGTAGGTAGTGGTACCTGGCTGACGCAAAAACGTATCGAACATCTCAAAGATGGCATAGTACTTTTCGTGTTTGCCACCCTTGGTAAAAGACGGCTCCATACGATCGAACATATTGTGTAAAAATTTCATCGTGGTTAGCCCTCCAGCTCAATGCGCGTTAAGTTATCACGCAAGATATCACCGAATTCATATTTGCCAGGAGAGACGAAGGTGCATAATGCCAAATCTTCTTCGTCCAATTCGAGTGCGCCCAAATCAACGGCGCTAACGATATCCTCAACAATCAAGGCACGTAGTAGCTGTGTTGGCAGATAATCTTGCGGCATGACTTCTTCATAGACACCGATGGGTACCATCGCACGCGGTGAGCCGTTGCTGGTGGTGGTGAAGTTGTATTTTTTGCCACCAAAAAACTGAGAGATATAGATAGGCAGTTTAGAGAAGCGGTTTTTACCAACGGTAAAGAAGTGAAATGCTGGACGCTCACGGCCTTCAGGTAGGACGCTGACTTGGTTGTGAAAGCGGCCAAGATAAGCGATGCTGCTAAACACCTTGCGTCCTGACAGCACTGAGCCTGAGATGACACGGTTTTCACCAGCGGCCAGTTGGCCTTTGGTCAATGCTGTGATGTCAGCACCGCGCTCGGTTGCGATCAGATGTGGCGTATTGACTGCAGGGCCTGCCAAGCTAATCATACGGCGCGTGTACAAGTGGCCAGTGGTAAATAGCTTACCGATAGCAATCACATCTTGATAGCCAATCGTCCAGACGGTGACACCGCGCATGACTGGATGCAAAAAGTGAATGTGCGTGCCGGCGAGTCCTGCTGGATGCTTACCTGCAAAACTATGATACTCAGTGACGTTGTTTGCCGCGGTTTTTGCAACGGGCGGCAGGCTAGCATCACCATGATGACAGACAAAAGTCTTAGGGCTGAGGGTAGATAATACTGCGAGGCCGTCATTGAACGCTTGCAGCTCCTCATTGATCAGCAGCATCGGGTCAAACGCAAGTGGATTGGTATCCATCGCGGTGACAAAGATGGCATGCGGACGGGCACCGATTTCTGGTGCGCGGCTATAGGGGCGCGTACGAAACGCAGTCCATTCGCCAGAGGCCAGCAGTTGGGTTTCAACGACCTTCGAGTCTAGGTCAGCAAGTTGCTGGGAGTCATAGCGCTCGAAGTCTACTTCTTCACCGTTTGGGTCGACCGCAATCACAAGGCTTTCAAACACTCGGCGCTCGCCGCGATTGATCGCGACGACTTTACCAGCAGCAGGGGCAGTGTAGATAACACCAACACGTTTTTTGTCTTCAAAAACGGGCTGGCCTTTAGCTACGACATCACCTTCTTTGACATTCATTGTGGGTTTCATACCCACATAATCATAGCCAATGACTGCTACATGTGTTGGTTGGTGCTCAGATATCTCGCGGGAGGGTTCACCGGTGATGGGCAAATCCAAACCTTTTTTGATGGTAATCATAAGCGAAAACTTAGTCCATAGTCTAAAACGATACCAGACGTCCTGTTTGGTATATCGGTAGCATGAACATCTGCGTCATTTAATAAAGCCCTCAACTCGCTATTCCTATAGTAGGATAGAGATACATAAGGCTTTGAAAACAACGCAAGAATATCACTGCTAGTAAGAGTATTAACGCTGACCTTAGACTCCTTAACAACACGTTAATGTCTTATTCGAATTACCAAAGTTGGCGACTGGCTACCAAGGTGTATGCTAAAACCATCAAACCAAACGCACTCACTTTGGGTGTTGGCCAAAAGCGACTGCATTGATCGTAAACAGCTCCATCATACGTTTCATTGAAAATTAAAACCTGTAAACCAGCACGATTGTCGCTTTATGAACTGGCTTTTTGTTGCAGAGCCAATGACATAAAAACGCAGCCAAGTAATCTACAAAGATAGATAAACTGGTCGAAGTCACACTAGCCCTGCCGCTGGTAGACATACGGTATATGACCATCTGCCGCTGGGAATATAGGAGTGACTGTCTAAGGCGTTATCTCATGATAGGGATGTAAGGGAGATGTATAAAAAGACGTCTCAAGGGTAATGGCGCAGCGCAGTCTGCTCTCAGACTGGCATTGAAGATTGTTACGTTAACCCTTTTAGCCAACTGTCAGCCAATATTGTACTGGTTCATTTAGCTGTTGCTCGATTCATCCTGACCGCCATGAGCACTTCAGTGATGGTTAACTGAAAAAAAGTGTGGCGCATGGTTGCTATCATATAGAAACAAATACAAATTTACCTAGGATTATACGCTAAATTGACCTAAAATTGCCAGCCGGTAAGTGAATTTACCTAATGTTGCCAGTGATTCCGTTTGCTAAAACTTATGGTTATGATTGTTAAGTTTTTGGCATTATTCGTTGTTTGAATTATTCAGATTTGAGCCAACACGAAGAGAATTTACTGATACTATATTCTGACTGATTTTGTCAGCCACTGATTTCGAAATGGTCTGCGGTAGTATTTTAGTATCAGTGATATGTTAGATTACTTATTTTATTTGTGCGTTATAAGGAATGTCCTATGTGTGCTGTGCCTGTCATTATTCCGGCGATTGATTTAAAAGATGGTAAATGTGTGCGCTTAAAGCAAGGCCGTATGGAGGATGATACGGTGTTTTCTGACGATCCTGTGGCCATGGCGGCGCGCTGGGTAGAAGAAGGTGCGCGCCGCTTACATTTGGTGGACTTAAATGGCGCGTTTGATGGGGTACCAGTACACAGACAAGTGGTCAATGACATCGCCAAGGCTTATCCAACTCTGCCTATCCAGTTGGGCGGCGGTGTGCGCAATATGAACACCATCGAGCAGTACATCACTGCAGGTTTGACGTATATTATTATCGGCACCAAAGCAGTCGAAAATCCCGACTTTGTCACTGAAGCTTGCCGTGAGTTTGCAGGACATATCATCGTGGGTATCGATGCCAAAGACGGTATGGTGGCGACCCATGGCTGGGCAAATGTCACTGATACTCGCGCCACCGAGCTGGCCAAGCGCTTTGCCGATGTAGGCGTATCGTCAATCGTCTATACCGACATCGCCCGTGACGGCATGATGCAAGGCGTCAACGTCGAACAGACAGTCAATCTAGCTCGCGAAGGTGGCCTGCCTGTGATTGCCTCAGGCGGCGTGACCGACATAAAAGACATCGAGCTGCTAAAACCCTATGGCGACTGTATCGAGGGTATCATCACTGGCCGCGCCATCTACGAAGGCACACTCGATTTGCGTGCTGCTCAAGCATATCTAGACAGCTAAGCTCACCTAAGATTTGCTAAAAATTTACTCGCTAGGTTCTTACTTGCTGGGCTCAGCGCTCAATGGCGAGGATAGGCAACGCGCTACGGCTATCTGTTTGCTGCGCCATAGCGGCGGCGTCAAGCAAATAGCCGTATGTTTGCTTTATCGTAGATAGACTTACGCCTAGCTGATAAGGTAAGACAAAGAGCAGGAACCACGCTTGCATAAGACCTTGAGGTTTTGGCAATGATGCAACAAGCAAAGGATGCTTATGTCGATTTATCTCACGCAAAAAATGCCCACCATCATCTGCCGTCTGGCCAGTATATGCGGTCAGCTGCTGTTGCTATTGGCGCTGCTTGGTCAGCTGCCAGCTCATGCAGCTATTGAAGATGCTGCCTCCATTAGCGCCGCGCTCAGCGGTGAAAATGTTGACAATGCAGAAGCGCTTGATGAAGACAATACCGAGCCAGCACCTGCTACCTCTGACAGCATAGCTGAAACGCCAGAGACCCTAGAGCCATCACCTGAGCCTACCCCGCCGCCTATCATCAGTGGTGAGAGTACCAATAACGCGCAAATCAAGACCACGCCGACTCCGCAAAAAGACAATGATATCCGCCAACGTATCACTGGCATATTTTCAGAAATAGACGGGTTGCAAGCGGTCAATGTCAGCGTGACGCAAGGGGTGGTTACCCTGACGGGAGAGACGCCCAATGAAAAAAAGGCGCAGCAAGCCATCAACTTGACCAATCGCTTGACAGATGTGGTCACGGTCGAAGACCGAATCAATCGTACCCTCGATGTACAAGACAACGTTACCACTGTCTATCAAGGTCTAAAAGCACAGGTGACCAATCTAGTGAAGGCATTGCCGCTACTATTGGTCGGTATAGTGCTGTTTGGCTTGGTGACTTGGTTTGGCAGCTGGCTCTCCAATCGCAAAAACATGTGGCAACGTCTGACGCCAAATCCATTTGTGGCAGAGCTACTGGCTCAAACCATCAAAGTTATTTTTATCATCTTTGGTCTGATCTTGGCGCTGAGCCTGATCGGCGCAGAGACTGTCTTGGGTACGTTACTTGGCGGGGCAGGCGTGATCGGTATCGCGGTTGGTTTTGCGGTCAAAGACACGATTGAAAACTATATTGCCTCACTCATGCTTAGCATCCGGCAACCGTTTCGCGCGCGTGACCACATTGTCATCAATGGGCAAGAGGGTATCGTCGTGCGCCTGACATCGCGAGCGACTATTTTGATGACTTTAGATGGCAACCAGCTGCGCATTCCGAATGCCGAGGTCTTTAAAGGTACTATTCTAAATTATACCAAAAACCCTGAGCGCCGCTTTACTTTTGAGCTGGGTGTGGACGCCAACGATGACCCGCTGGCAGCCATCAAGGTTGGACTAGATGCGATACACCAGTTGGCGTTTGTCTTAGATGAGCCAAAAGCGATTGCCGTCATTACCAATGTCGGCGACTCAAATATCATTTTAGAGTTTCAGGTATGGGTGGATCAATCCGAGACCGATTTTTCTAAAGCGCGTAGTATCGCCATTCGCGAGACCAAGCACGCGCTAGAAAATGAAGGCTTTAGCTTACCTGAGCCTATTTATCGACTGCGTTTTAACCATAAATTAGAGCAAGCTTTTGAGCAGATGCCACAAAACAACGCCACCTCGGGTGCTACCCTTACGACCACCGTGCCCAGCGCTACCTCAAGCAATCAAGCGCCAAGCTCCACCGATGATAAAGATAAAGAGCAAGCAAAAGCCCGTGCCAAAACTATCCTGCAAGGCCGCAGTGCCAGCGATGTCCTCGATGCCCGCCCCGATGATAAGCTGATGGAAAAGGTCGAGCAAGAAATCGCCGAAAACTCAGATGAGACTGATTTGCTAAATAACAATAGCCCGCAAGAATAATCAGCTTAGCGCCTGTACTCAACTCAATCGATAGCCATCTAAACGAGCGAAAAATGGCTAAATCTGGCCAAACAGGGTCAAATAGCTGACTAATATCTCGAGATTATCTGCGCTATCTTCCTTGTTTAGTGGCAAATGTTTAGCGGCAGTTTATCTCATTTTTATCACCATTTTTAAAATGCGAACACGCCCTAAAAAACGGCATAAAAAGTGCAATAAAATAGATATTTGATGACTATCTAGAGACGAAACACTTTTATGCAAATGAAACATTTGATTATCTTTGCACTTGTGGGCATGGTGGTATTATTGGGTTTTAATCTGATAAGCGGGCATCAGCGTGATAAGCACAGAGAGATACTAGTAAACAATAATAGCGCTGAGTCGGCGACTGCGACAGATGCAGATGCAAACACTGGTGAAAATATTGCCAGTCAGCCATTAGGTCAGCAGCCCAAGGCCATCTTGGATGATGCCACCACGCAGATAGAGCAAGCACAGCGAGCCGAGCAGCAGCGAGTCGCGCAAGTGGCTAAAGCCCAGTAGCGTAGCGGGCATAAAAAAAGGCTAACACTGGGTTAGCCTTTTTTATCACTACCTTTTTATCTACCACATCTTATGTAGCTTAGCTTTTTTTGCTTGAGCCTTTGCGGTTGCTGCTCTTTTTAGCTGGTGATTTTTTGGCTGGTGGTTTTTTAGCTTGGTCTTTTTTGGTTTGGTTCATCTCACTGGCTTGTAGCTTGGCTTGTAAATCAAAGTCGATTTGTAGCAAGTCCATATTAACGCCTGCGACTTTGACTTTGACCAAATCGCCCAGACCAAACAGCGTACCTTTGTCTTTACCGATAAGCTGCTGCTGCGTCTCATCATAGACAAAAAAGTCATCACCGACGTTTGAGATATGCACCAGACCGTCGATATACAAGTCAGTCAAGGTGACAAATAAGCCAAAGCTCGTCACGGTGGTCACTACGCCATTGAACTCTTCACCGACATGATCTTTCATATAGTGACATTTGAGCCATGACTCCACAAAACGCGAGGCTTTTTCGGCGCGGCGCTCGGTATCTGAGGTTTGTTTGCCTGCGTCTTCGAGTGAAAAATCCATCACTGGCTGTTTGCTACCCGTGACTTTTGCCTTGATCGCACGATGTAGCATCAGATCAGGATAACGGCGGATAGGCGAGGTAAAGTGACTGTACTCGTCATACGCCAAGCCAAAGTGACCGATGTTGTCCGGCGCGTAGTTGGCCTGCATCATCGAGCGCAGCAGCATGCTGTGGATGCTAATGGCATCGGGTCTGTCTTTGGTGGCTTCGATGATACGCTGATAATCGGCCTGCGTTGGGCTCTCTTCTGGGAAGCTCAAACCAAAGTTTTTGGCGTACTCATGGATACGCATGGATTTTTCGCTATCTGGCCGATCGTGGTTACGATACAAGACAGGCAGCTCATGCTTGAGAGCAAAGTTTGCCGCACAAGTATTGGCCAGTAGCATACATTCTTCGATCAGCTTTTGCGCATCGCCGCGCGTACGTGGCAATATTGCTTCAATGCCACCTTTTTCATCAAACTTAATGTAGGTCTCTACTGTCTCAAACTCCATCGCATGACGCTCTTCGCGTTTTTTCAAAAGCAGCTCATAGAGTTGATGCAGTGTATCAATTGATTTTTTGACGTCTTTATTGCCTGTCAAAGAATCAGGCACGCTTTTGTCTTTTGGGTTGTCAAAATACGCGTTGACTTGGTTGTATGTCAAGCGTGCTTGTGAGTGCATCACACCTGGATAAAACTCATAGCCTGTGATTTTACCAGCGCGCGATATCTTGATATCAGCCACCATACATAGGCGATCACGATTAGGGTTTAACGAACAAAGCCCATTCGACAATACTTCAGGGAGCATCGGAATGACACGATGCGGGAAGTATACTGACGTACCGCGCTCATATGCGTCTTTATCTAACGGCGAGTTTGGCGTGACGTAGTGGCTGACATCCGCGATAGCCACTAAGACGCGGTAGTTACCGCCTGAGCGTTTTTCGGCATATACCGCATCGTCGAAGTCGCGTGCGTCTTCACCATCGATGGTGACTAAGGGTAAATGACGTAAGTCAGTACGGCCCTTTAGGTCTTTGTCAGTAGGCTCCTCGTAATCATTGGCTTGCTTGAGAGCCGCTTCACTAAATTCTGATGGAATATCATAATTCAGTAACGTCGTTTCGATGATCAGCTCGCGGTCGTTGTCATCGGAGAGAACTTCAGTTATTTTGCCAGTAGCAAACTCGTGCTGGTTTGGCCAATCGATGATGTCGATTTTAACGGGTGCGCCTTGCTTGGCGTTTAGAGCCTGTACGTTGTCATCAGTGACAGTAATGGGTTGGTGATGGTTTGGGCTACCAAGCTCGACACAGTAACCTTCGTCATCACGTGTTAGCGTACCGATGAAGGTGTTTTGACGACGCTCTATGATATCGACGATGCGGCCTTCGGTGCGACCGCGGTTGTCTGTTGAGGTACCGATTGCGGCTACTGTATCACCGTTAAACACCCAACGCATTTGTTTTTCGTGCAAAAACAAATCGGGCATGTCTTCTAATAGTACAAAGCCAAAACCTTTGGGATGCGTTGACACAGTACCGGTGACCACATCTTGCTTGGTCACTGTCCGATAACGATAAGGACGACCTTCACGGTTTACTTGACCGTCGCGTGCCATGGCTTTTAGGCGATTGCCCAGCGCATCAAACTGATCTGGATCTTCAATCTCAAAGATCTGCGCCAGCTGCTTGTGAGTGACTTCGCCATGCTCATTAATCGTGCTCAGTATTAGCTCGCGACTAGGGATAGGATTGTCATATCTTTTTGCCTCACTTGAGGCGTTTGGATCGTTCCAACTCATAAATTACCGTATCTATTTTTAAAATTATTAATAATGGCTATCTTAACACGAACGACGAGGCAATATCTTGCGTCAATCGCCTAATCTATATTAAGTCGCAACAGCTGTCCGCTTTTACAGAAGACAGCTGAAAAAAACCATCAAATATCGATATCCACCGCACTAGACTTATCGGTGATTTTTTTGCTGTCTAATTCTTTTGAGACCTCTACCACCGTGGTCTGATTGGATTTGTCGAGATACTTTTGTGCTTTATCGACCTCAGTGGTCAAGGTATTGACCGTTTGTTTCATGTTTTCTAGGGCTTCAACTTTATAATTGCTAATCATGTCCATCGTATCATAGACATTATTGAAGGCGTTTTGCAGTTTATCAAGCTCGATACTGCTGCTGGTCGCCTGCTCATGAATCTCGCCCGATTGACGTTTGAGCATCGCAGAGGTCGATTCGATCAAACTGCTCGTAGTTTTATTCAGCGCAGTGATTTGATCAAGTACCAGTTTTTGATTGGTCATCGCTTGTGCAACCACCACCGCCGTGCGTAGCGCTGAGATGGTCGTCGTGGTCGCGCGGTCGACACCTTTGATCAGCTCCAGATTGTTTTTGCGAATGGTATCAAGCGCCAAATAACCTTGGACGTTGACGGCCAACTGCGTCAAAAAGTCGGTGTTTTTTTGGCGCACATAAAACAGCATCTCTTCTTTGA
Organism: Psychrobacter sp. A3; assembly: GCF_028823565.1. NCBI lineage: Bacteria > Pseudomonadati > Pseudomonadota > Gammaproteobacteria > Moraxellales > Moraxellaceae > Psychrobacter > Psychrobacter sp. A3. The sequence continues at coordinate 4,346 of NZ_JAPEHS010000009.1, read as the reverse complement.
TGATGCGCGCTTTTTCTGGGTCAGTCGCCTCGATGGCATAGACTTTTTGCTCCAACTGCTCATCGATTTTTTTGCCCACATAAATGTACTGACGAATCGATTGCATCAGCTCCCACATATTGACTTTTTCTTGCTCAATCATGGCATTGTCTTTGAGCAGCTCGTCTTTGCCGTTATAGAGACTGGTTACGACGGCATTGATATGTGACTGCGCTGACTCGTACTGACGAAAGTAATCTTGAACCTTGTTGCCAAAAGGAATAAGGCCAAACAGCTTGCGTGAGCTGGTCAAATCTTTTTTGCTAGGGTCCAAATCTTCGACGATACCGCGCAGCTCTGTCAGAGATTTGGCGATAGGGGAGTTATCAAACAGATTGTCGTTGATGCTCTTTGCTGGCAGCTCGAGCATACGATTAGAGACTTGCGCGGACTCACGAATCTCTTTACTGCCTAAGTTGTGTATGGACTGGACGTTTTGCTGAAACTCAGGGCTATGTACAGAGTTGGTGATGACATGATCGACAAAAGCATCAACTTTAGCATCGAGCTCTGGTATCTGGCTTTTATCGAGGGTTACCATCTGGTCGGCTTCACTTTTTTGTATTTCTTTGACGGGCTCAGGCGGCGTCAGTGAAATGCTTGGCGCAGCGGCATTTTCTGGTGGCGTCAATTCTTGCATAAAGTTTCCTATAATATCTAAAGGGACAAAATCAGTAATACATCATCCGTGCGGTTTATGTAGTGTCGACTATATCGGGTATTGTTTTATTTAAAAGACAAGTCACAGCCTGTGGTTTATATAAAGCCGAATAAATACAAAGGCGAATAAATAAATACAGAGCCATTGGGCTTTAGACTAACTGGTAATGAAAAGCTTGAGAAGAGAGGTTTTGTAAAATAGCGTCAGCTTGTGATACCAAAAACAGCGTTTAAAACGCTATAACTGATAAAAACTATAGGTGATAAAAACCACAGTTAATAAAGGCAGTATCGCTGCTTATGATAAATAGGCAGAAAGCCTATATACAAAAAAACCATCAATATCCCGTAGCATATTGATGGTCAACAGTATAAGTATCCATATTAATCAATATCGACATTATCTAACATCGACGGATTAGCATGCCGATTGACAGCCACCACTAACTAATAGTAATCTGGTTAGTCGATCACTTTTTCTTAGTTGGGCCGAGCAGCATACCCATCTGACGACCTTCCATCTTAGGATGTTGTTCGACGTTTGAGATATCAGCGGTATCTTCAATGATGCGGTCAAGTTGCTTGCGACCGATCTCTTGGTGCGCCATTTCACGTCCACGGAAACGAATACTAATCTTAACCTTATCTTGATTTTCTAAGAAACTAATGATTTTACGCAGCTTAACTTGATAATCCGCCTCTTCAGTACTAGGGCGTAGTTTCATCTCTTTAAGCTGAGTCTGCTTTTGGTTTTTCTTAGCTTCTTTGGCCTTTTGTTTTTGATCATATAAGAAGTGCTTATAATCCATGATCTTACATACAGGCGGTTTTGCTTCAGGAACCAATTCGACCAAATCTAAGTTTTCATCACGCGCCGCTTTCATCGCGGTTTCGATATCGACCACGCCCATTTGTTCGCCGTCTTCTTTAACGAGTCGGACTTCTTTAGCTTTGATATCTTCGTTGATGTTCAAACGGTTGGACTGTTTAATAGGTATTACTCCTCATCTGTTTTTGGGGTCTGTCGGCCTTTTTTACCGACAGCGGTCTGTACTAATGTCATAAAGTCAGAGATACTCATCACGCCAAGGTTTTCGCCTTCACGCGTCCGGACATTGACGCTGCCCGTTTCAATCTCTTTATCCCCTAATACTAGCATATAGGGGATACGTTCTAATGTTTTCTCTCGTATCTTAAATCCAATCTTTTCGTTACGCAAGTCGCTAACGGCTCGAATACCGACGTTTTTCAGCTCATTAACCACATTTTCACAAGCCTCTGCTTGCTTGTCAGTGATATTCATCACCACCACTTGCTTGGGTGCAAGCCATACTGGCATCCAACCGGCATAGTGTTCGATCAAAATACCGATGAAACGCTCGAACGATCCTAAGATAGCACGGTGTAGCATGATTGGGGTTTCACGCTCGTTTTGTTCGTTGACGAATTCGGCATCAAGACGCTCAGGCATATTGGGGTCGACCTGAATGGTACCGCACTGCCAGACGCGGCCTAGAGAGTCTTTTAGACTAAATTCAATCTTCGGACCATAAAACGCGCCTTCACCCGGCAAGTATTCCCAATCGAGACCTGAGCTGTCGAGAGCATCGGCCAAAGCTTTTTCGGCAAAATCCCAAGACTCATCAGAGCCGACACGCTTTTCAGGGCGGGTAGAGAGCTTCATGATGATGTTATCAAAGCCGAAGTCTTCGTAGACTTTTAGGGTCAGTTTAATAAAGTCAGCGACCTCTTGCTGAATTTGTGCTGCGGTACAGAAGATATGCGCATCATCTTGCGTAAAGCCGCGTACGCGCATCAAACCATGCAAGGAGCCTGATGGCTCATTACGGTGACACGAGCCAAACTCTGCCATACGCAGTGGCAGGTCACGATATGACTTTAGGCCTTGGTTAAATACTTGCACGTGACATGGGCAGTTCATTGGCTTTACCGCATAATCACGGTTTTCGCTGGCAGTGGTAAACATATTGGTGGCATAGTTGCCCCAGTGTCCTGAGCGCTCCCACAAGCTACGATCGACGATTTGCGGTGTTTTAATTTCTTCATAGCCGTGATCGTGTTGGACTTTGCGCATATATTGCTCAAGTACTTGATAAATCGTCCAGCCATTAGGGTGCCAAAACACCATGCCCGGCGCTTGCTCTTGCATATGAAACAGATTGAGCGCTTTACCAATTTTACGGTGGTCGCGTTTTTCTGCTTCTTCAATACGCTGGATATAGGCCTTTAGGTCTTTTTTATCAGCCCATGCTGTACCATAGATACGTTGCAGCTGCTCGTTTTTGGCATCACCGCGCCAGTATGCACCCGACATTTTGGTCAGTTTAAATACTTTTAAAAAGCGCGTGTTTGGTACGTGCGGACCACGGCACATATCGACGTATTCTTGATGGTGGTACAGACCAAAAGCTTCTTCACCCGGCATATCATTGATCAGTTTCAGCTTATAATCTTCGCCGCGCGCTTCGAATATCTTGATGACTTCATCGCGCGGTGTCATTTTTTTGATAACATCATAATCTTGTTTGATCAGTTGCATCATGCGTTTTTCGATGGCTTCCATATGCTCAGGGGTAAATGGCGTCTCGCTATAGATGTCGTAATAAAAACCATCTTCGATGACCGGTCCGATGACCATTTTTACCTCTGGGTAGAGCTGTTTTACTGCATGACCTAACAAGTGGGCGCAGGAGTGGCGAATGATATCGACACCGTCAGCGTCTTTTGGCGTCACGATTTCAACTTTGGCATCATGGGTTATCGGATCGTGTGCATCGACCAGGTGACCATCAACGCGCCCAGCGACCGTCGCTTTGGCAAGTCCTGCACCAATACTCTGCGCCACTTCCATGACGGTGGTATTGCCTTCAAAGTTTTTTACGCTACCATCTGGTAAAGTAATCGCTACCATAATCTATTCACCTTTTTGGATCCGTTGGCAGTGATGATTGCAACCATCAATCATATAACCGTAAGACCGCATCAATTATATCTAACTGCTGTGATATGTTAAGAAAAGTACCACCTAAAACACTAATGTTGAGACGATATTAACAGCAGGCTTTTGGCCACTTCATCTAAAGGCTCACTTTAGCATTACAAGGTAGTGTCATAAAAGCCAGTATTATAGCAAACACTGCCTAGCAACACTAGGTTGGAGACTATAGATAGAAAGTGACAAGAGTATTATAACAAGCGACGTCAGCACGGTGACTGTTCAAGTATCGATGCAGCACTTGATGCTTCAAAGTTACCTAATTACCGATGCTATGAAAAATAACGTTTTATATCGCTGTATCATGTCTATATCGGATTGACTATATAAGTATTTATTAAGCAGATTTCAATAGGTAATAGATAACGCCAATTTTGCTACCACTATATAACTAATGAAGTGATGATGGTTTAAGTCGCCGCGCCGTCCTAAAAAGTTTTTTTACTAACATATTGAAAACACTAGTCTATTTTATGTTTGTCGAAATTAATTAAAAAACTTGTCAAAAAGCAGTTGACACTCATCAGAAACTCTCTATAATACGCACCTCATCAGGACGAGCTAAGCATTACTAGGGTAGATTACATGGTAACAACGCAGCGAACCTTGAGAAACAAATTAGATAAAAAAG
>NZ_JAPEHS010000099.1:0-8575 GCF_028823565.1 Psychrobacter sp. A3 | reverse complement strand
CAAGGGGCCAGACTTATTAATTAAGAGATTATTTGGCATGATGATTGATACTTGATATATATCAAACAGTTAACAGGGGAAATAATTTACCGCTAATCTCAATTACTCTGCTTTAGCGTTTAGCCCTCTTGGTTTTCAGACGACGTTATTCTATCTATGCTTCTTTATGTATCCTTTATAGCTTGCCCATTTTTTCAAAAAAAGCTTTATAAGCGGCGATTTTTTTGTCTAACGCCAAAGGATAAGCGCGTGAGGTGGAGGGCAGGCGATATAAGGTCAGCTCTTTGACGGCCGGGTCTTTGTCATGATGCTGCCAACGATAAGGATACTGCATGCTTTGATTGGTCTTAGGATGCTTGGATTTGGCGGGTGGCTCCGCTAGTAGGCTTAGCAAGACCTCAGTTGCTTTGCCGCCAGTGGTAAAAAGCGTCTTAACCTTTGGTACTTGCAGCAAGATATTATCTAAATCTACTGGGGTAACGACGGTTAGGTGTTTGTCCGACGCATTTCCGGTCTCACGAATGGCTTGCTTTACCGTCGGGCACGAGGCAATACCACGATCAAACATAAAGTCGCGAATACGCTCAGGATCAAAACGCTTTTCGCCCTCTACTCTAAAGTAATCAATATCGTCAAAAAACACGCCACCATAAATACGCCACATATCATTATAAAAGTTTGGATAGTGAAAGCGCATTGCCCATTTATCAGCGGTCGGTGGAAACGTGCCCATCATCATTACACTGGCATTTGCAGGCAGTACTGGGGCAAACGGATGGGTTTCTACTTCTAAAGCATCGTCTTTTGACAATGCTGTGTCGATTTTTGTATGAGACATGGGATGCTGGTTGCTAGTTGGTTGATTGGTCATAAGATTCTTCATCAAAAAAGCGGTTTTTTTGGTATCATAGCAGGCCTAAACACTACTTCACCGACCCTGACGTCATATAGTCATCCATAATAGTAAAACATAGTCGATTTAATACAACATAGCATCCTCATTGATGCGCTCAATACGTGGCCGCTTACCATAACAATTCAACTTTGTTGGTAATATTTTGCGCGGTAAGCATGTTGTGATAACTCTATATATGTCGCCATTTATGTAGTCAAAGAGAATCGTACTGTCAAGAGATAAAAACTCTAGGCGCGGTTGTTAGGTAGGCTAAGCTTACTGTGGATGCGCTAAAGGCGGGGTAACGTGTGGTAAGTGTTTGTATCTTTTATACTAATGGCAACCGCAGCGACTGCGCAAGCATCAGACCCAAAACCAAGAGAGTACTTATGAGTGACTTAAAAATTACTGTAATCGATCATCCGCTAGTCCGTCATAAACTCAGCCTAATGCGCGAAAAAGACTGTAGCACTTATAAATTTCGTACATTAACCAAAGAGCTTGCGCGCTTGATGGCGTACGAAGCAAGCCGTGATTTTGAAATTGAGACCTTCCCAATGGAAGGCTGGTGTGGTGAAATCACAGGTGAGCAAATCATCGGTAAGACGGCAACCATCGTACCTATCTTACGTGCAGGCATTGGCATGCTAGATGGGGTACTCGATTTAATCCCTACGGCCAAAATCTCTGTCGTCGGCTTACAACGTGACGAAGAAACCTTGCAGCCTGTGCCTTTCTTTGAAAAGTTCGTCAGCCACATGGACAAGCGCCCAGCCCTAATCATTGATCCAATGCTAGCCACAGGTGGCTCGATGGTCGCAACCATTGAGATGCTAAAGAAAAACGGCTGTACCAATATCAAGGCGTTGGTATTGGTAGCGGCTCCTGAAGGGGTGCGTTTGGTCAACGAAGCACATCCTGATGTGACTATCTATACCGCTGCGTTAGACAGCCATCTAGATGAGCACGGTTACATCATCCCAGGTCTAGGCGATGCGGGCGATAAGATTTTTGGTAAGCAGTTATCTAATAGATAAGTCTCATTAGGGTAAATAAAGCCGTCATCAAAATCATGGCAACAGCAGACAACATCAATAATAAGGATAGATCATGAACGTATTGATTACAGGAGCAAGTGCTGGATTCGGTAAAGCGCTGGCGGAGAAGTTAGTAGCACAAGGCCACCGCGTCATCGGCTGTGCTCGGCGCCTGGATAAACTAAACGAGATGGCAGAGACTTTAGGTGAGCTGTTTTTGCCAGTCGTTATGGATGTCAGCGATACCCAGTCTATTGCTCCAATTATCGCTGATCTGCCAAAAGACTTTAGTCAAATCGATGTTTTGGTAAATAACGCTGGGCTAGCGCTCGGCACCGAGCCTGCCCATGAGGCAGATCTCAATGACTGGATGCGTATGCTCGATACCAATATCAAAGGTCTGGTGGCGCTGACCCACGCTGTACTACCTGCGATGGTGGCACGCGACAGCGGTTATATCATCAATGTCGGCTCTATCGCTGGCAGTTGGCCATACTTTGGCGGTAATGTCTATGGTGCGACCAAAGCCTTTGTCAAACAGTTTAGCTTAAATCTGCGCGCGGACTTAGTCGGTACGCAGGTGCGCGTCACCAATCTTGAACCAGGTAATGTCGCGGGCACTGAATTTTCCAATGTGCGCTATCATGGCGATGATGAGAAAGCGGCCAAAGTCTATGACGGCTTTAAAACCATGACCGGTGAGGATATCGGCGATATTTTATTGTGGTTAATTGAATCGCCCGCCCATATCAATGTCAATCGCTTGGAAGTGATGCCAGTGGCGCAAACTTATAATGGTTTGACCATTGCGAAGCAAGGCCGTTAAAAGCTTAGCCGGCCGTTTTGCTCTCTAACGTAACTCATAAGACCGAAGCAATATAGTCTCATCTATGTTGCTTCTTTTTTTGGGTTGAATTTGGGTTTCTTTGACCAGCGTTAACTGCTGAAAGTCCAAAATCAGCACTTCATTCCGAATGCGCTCACTGGTGCGCTTATTATGGCGAATAGGAAACCCTAAGAGGTGTTTGCCGACGATGGTTAGCTGATTGACTACCATCTGTGTAGATTGCACAGCACGGCTACTTGGCTGCGCATCGATGATAGCAGTCGCAGGATTGACCGTGGTGGTTAGCAGCTTGGTTTGTCGTACCTGCTTTGGCATATCACCTGCAAAAAACAGCACTTGCCCCAGCGGTAAATACTGCGCATGACGCGTCAGCTCACGGCGAAATAATGCGGGCATATCGGTATTAAAGCTGTCCTCGCTTTGCCGATAAAAAGCGGTAAAGTTCCGATGCAAATAGCGGCCAAACACACTGCTATTGATCCAGTCCTGATACACCTCATTGGCTAATAACTGTTGTGTAAAATCCCGAGCATCAGGCATGCTCTCTGCGCTTAGCATCGCAACTAGTAGCGCCTGCGGGGTCGCAAAAGTTTGTTGCTGCCAGACCTGTGGATACAAACTACTATCAAGCAAGGCTAACGTCGATTTGCTCATACACTCTTCCTTTATGTCACTGATGATCATTGATCGGCCGCTCATCCCTTAACCTGCTCGCCGCTATTACCGCTAGGCATTTTTTATGCTATGGTCAGTTTAATTGTTTTAATATAGCAGGGTTTTATCAGTGACAAAACGTTTGCGTCAGCGCGATGCTCTGCTCTGCAACAAGGTATCATACCTGATGAAAACCAACCTATTTGCTGTGCCGCGCCCTGCTTTGTTCAATCAGTATCAGCTGCATACAAAAAACATCGAGGTGGCAAAAGGCACGCTGCTACCCATGTCAGTTATCGGCCACGGCAAGCCGGTGCTACTGCTCCATGCGTACGGGATGGATGCACGTGAGTTTTTGCCATTCATCCTGCCTTTGCTCGGTCACTATACGTTTTATCTGCCGCATTTACGCGGGTTTGGAGCCGCAAAGGATATCGAGTTGAGTGAGTTTGATTTTTTGCGGCAATACGCCGATGACCTCCATGTCGTCATTGAGCAAATTTGTTTGGCACGCAACATAGACGCATTGCCCGTCGCCGCCATCTCGATGGGTGCACAAGTGATGTGGGCGTATTTTTCGCGTTATGGCAGCGCAAGAGTCAGTCGTTATTTAAACATCGACCAAAGCCCTGCGATTCATAACCAGCCTGACTGGCAAGGCGGTTTGTTTGGTACGCGGCAGCGCGAGGTGTTTGCAGTCTTTCATGAGGTGGTGAATATGACGCTGCCGTATATTCAGCTCGAGATTTTTACCCACCTGCCCTTTGCGCTCAAGCGCCGCATCACTGATGTCGAGCGACAATTTTCCTTACTATCCGTCAACCGCAGACGCTCAAAAGCGTTTATACAAGCGATGACTTATAAGAACGATCCTAAGCTTGCGCTCTATGATCACCGCATTTGGCAGCATAAGATGCGCTGTTTGCAAGCATACTTAAATCTGGAGTACGACTTTCGGGCGGTGATAGAAAAAGTCACCATTCCAGTCGTGAACTTAATCGGAGGTCGCTCACAGCTCTATGACGCTAAGTGGCAGCAGCAGGTGACGCAGATGCTACCCAGCGCCACAGAAATCGTTTTACCGCACTCAGGTCATGCGGTACCGATGGATGAGCCCGTTAGGTTTTATCAGGTATTAAGAAAGTTTTTCGGGAATGAGCTATAAGTAGAAATGGAAAAGCGACTCCATCAGTCACTCTTTTTTGATTAGAAGTTGTCAGAAATTTTTAAGCTTAATCCGCTAGCACTTTAATCAGCTCAAAGCGTGGTATTTCTCTGCCTTCTCGCATAATGGTCTCAGCAAACATCGCCAACGGCCGCACCCAAACGCCATACTCACCGTAAAGACAGCGATAAACGACTAAGGCTTCTTCGGTTTCGGAATGATGCGCGGTGTGCAGCACTTGGTACAGATTACCTTTGTAGTGGCGGTAGATGCCTTGGGCTACCGTACTTTGAATTTGTTGAGACATAAACCACTCATTTATATTGATAATTAAAAGATTAATAGATACTTTGTACTTTTGCTGTAAGCTTAGACTTGATGTCTGCCCATTCAGAATAGATCATGCTATACATCACGGTATCTGAAATAACGCCGTCACGGCGTACTCGATTGCCACGGATCACGCCATCTTTTTTAGCACCTAAGCGCTCGATGGCTTGTTGTGAGCGATGGTTGTCAATATCTGTACGCCAGCCTACAGTTCGATATTGTAGCGTTTCAAATACATAGGTGAGTAGCATGAGCTTACAAGTCGTATTCACATGCGTGCGCCAATACGATTTGGCATACCAAGTATAGCCAATCTCTAATCTTTTGGTAGTCGGCAAAATGTCATGGAAGCTGGTTGAGCCAATCGCTTTACCAGTACGCTCATCAATGACGGCAAAAGCTTGTCTATCCGTCATTGAATCTGCAACATTAATATAATCAATGACCTTGTCTGGCTCAGGTACAGACGTCACGTTTATTTTCCACAGCTCACCATCTTGGCAAGCCTCAACCAAGTCAGCGGTATGATTTAGCGTTAATGGTTCAAGGATAATGCCATTGCTTGATAACGTAACCCGTTCTAGCATTTATCTCTCCTCAAGCCATTATTGATGTGAGCAATCACTTAAGCAACCGTCACTTTCGCATAAGCCTTTTTACCGGCCTGAATGACGACTGTTTGTCCTGAAGTCAGGCTAAAGCCTGCATCGACCACTTCGCCATCAACTTTTACTGCGCCGCGTTTGACCATATCTTTAGCCGCTGAGTTGTTTTTGGCAAGGGCTGCTTGGTTCAATATTTGCGTGATAAATAACGCATCCGCGCCTTCTAGCTCCAACGTCACCTCTGGCAAATCGACTGGCAGCTCACCATCAGCAAGTACGTTGCCCGCTGACTTGTGCGCATTAGCAGCAGCAGCAGCATCGTGAAAGCGCTCGATTAACTCTTCGGCCAAGATACGCTTGATCTCTTGTGGATTGCGACCGTTTTCCATCTCTGTCATCAATGCTTCGACTTCTTCCATCGGCTTAAAGCTTAAAAACTCAAAGTAGCGACGGATTAAAGTATCTGGCATCGACAGCAGTTTTTGGTACATGGTGCCTGGGGCATCATAGATACCGACGTAGTTACCAAGAGACTTTGACATCTTATTGACGCCGTCTAGCCCTTCTAAAATCGGCACCGTGATACACACTTGCGGCTCTTGACCATAGCGACCTTGCAGGGTGCGGCCCATCAAGATATTAAAGGTCTGATCGGTACCGCCCAGCTCGACGTCGGCTTTGAGCGCGATTGAGTCATAGCCTTGCACCAATGGGTACAAAAACTCATGAATCGCAATCGGCGTTTGCGCCGCGTAGCGTTTGGAAAAATCATCACGCTCTAGCATACGCGAGACCGTCAGTTGGCTTGAGAGCTGAATCATATCGCCTGCTGACATGTCGTTGAACCACTCAGAGTTAAAGACAATCTTGGTTTTTTCTTTATCCAAAATCTTAAACACTTGCTCGGCATAGGTCTGCGCGTTGACTTTGATTTGCTTATCACTGAGCGGCGGACGCGTGGTGTTTTTACCAGAAGGGTCACCAATCTTGGCGGTATAGTCCCCGATGAGAAAATAAATCTCATGACCCAAGTCTTGAAAATGCTTGAGTTTATTAATCAATACCGTATGTCCCAAGTGCAGGTCAGGCGCGGTAGGATCAAAACCCGCCTTGATACGCAGCGGACGACCCAGTTTTAGCTTGGCAACCAAGTCCTCTTCTGAAAGGATTTCTTGCGTACCGCGCTGAATCAGGGCCAGTTGTTCTTCTAGAGTGTGGGTTTGAGTGGTCATGATGCTCTCTTTATTGTCTTTATTAAAAGGGTAACGCGTTTGGGCGAATGCTCCCGAGTGCCAAAGTACGATTAGCAGCGTCAAATTCGTTTAGTCTACTAGATATAGCATCTGCTCTATATTAGTACCTGCACTTGTTTTTCCTGCTACTGTTTTTCTTGCTACTCTATTTTTGCAAACGGGATTGACGTTTCGTAGCCAGTAAAAGATGTTAGAATTTGAGGGATATACTAGCGTTTTTTAAGGTAAATTGCCATGGCCAACCCTGTCCAGACCACGAATGATCCAGAAAGTAATCAGATTTTAGCGTCTGACCTTTTAACAGCTGACGAAAATGCCAATTATGCATCGCTCACTGATGCGTTAGAGCAAACGGTGTTTGAAAGCTTTGATGACGGTCTATATATCGGCATGATGTCTGGCACCAGCTTGGATGGGATGGACGCGGTGCTTTGTCAGTTTGCCGCCGACATGAGTCATAAAGAGCAGACCCAGCAGCCGATGCAGCTTTTAGCCACTTATAGCCAAGACTTCCCACCGCGCCTGCGCGAGGTGCTGCTTGCTCTGTGTCAGCCTAATGGTATTCAAGCATTGACGCCGAGTGCTGGTGAGCCAAACAACCAGCCAAATAGTGAGCTGGACTGGTTTGGCTGGGCAAGCAAAGCCTATGGCGAGTTTGCCAGCGAGGTGGTCAATAATTTATTGCAGCAGTCAAATACCGATAGCGAGTCGGTGCTAGCGATTGGCTGTCATGGGCAGACGGTACGCCATCGTCCACAAATGGGTTTTAGCTTGCAATTGGTCGATGCCAATGTCATCGCTGAGCGTACAGGTATCAGTGTGATCAGCGACTTTCGTCGCCGTGATATGGCAGTTGGCGGGCAAGGCGCGCCCTTGGTGCCAGCGTTTCATCAGGCATTATTTGCTGATCCTGATAGTACGCGCGTGTTATTAAACTTAGGCGGTATTGCCAATATTACCGTCTTGCCCGCCAGTGATCATGCTGCCAATGATTATACTGATAGTGGTTATGCTGACAATGATACGCCTGATAATCATAGCCATGTCGTTGGCTATGACACTGGCCCTGCCAACTTATTACTTGATGCGTGGACCGCGCTGCATACCGACAATGACTATGACGCAGGCGGTGCTTGGGCTCAGTCTGGCCAAGTAATAGAGCCACTCCTAAATCAGCTGCTAGAGCATCCGTTTTTTGCCAGATCTTATCCTAAGAGCACAGGGCGTGAGGAGTTCAACCTAGAGTGGCTACAAGAGGAGCTACAAAGGTTTGATCACGCATCGGCGCATATTCGTTACTCATCCGCTGATGTACAAGCGACCTTAACCGAGCTGACCGCCATTAGCGCCAGCGCGCAGATTCATCTGTTTGTACAGTCTCATAAAAACAGCGCGGTGTATGTCTGCGGCGGCGGCGCGCTAAATGATTACCTGATGACGCGGCTACAAGCACACCTGCCCCATTGTCATGTCACCACGACCGCAAGCTTAGGTCTGGATCCAGCTTGGGTCGAAGCCGTTGCCTTTGCTTGGCTGGCGCGGCAAACCTTGATGGGCGAAACCGGCAATCTACCTGCGGTAACAGGTGCCAAAAAGGGCGTGGTATTGGGTCAGGTATGTTTTGCCTAGTCGGTCAAATTTTAGTTTACATACGTACACTTATGTGTTTTATAATGACGGTTAAAATACCTTCTTTTTAGGATCGCACGTACAGGATATATCGCATGAGCCAACATAGCAGTTCACCGAACGCGCAAGCCGCCCCTTCTAATGCTGGCACTACCCAGCA
>NZ_JAPEHS010000098.1:0-8504 GCF_028823565.1 Psychrobacter sp. A3 | reverse complement strand
ACGCCGCGCCAAAAGCCGCCACATTACCAGCGCCCAGATGAGATGCGTGTCGTGGTCACGGGTATGGGCGCTATCACGCCACTTGGCCTCGATGTCGATAGCTCATGGGCCAAGCTCATCAATGGCGAGAGTGGTATTACCCCTATCAGCCATTTTGATGCCACTGATTACCGTGCACAAATCGCTGGGGTAATCAAAGACTTCGATGCCAAACAATACATGAACGCCAAAGACGCGCGCCGCTATGATGAGTTTATGCATTATGGTGTGGCGGCCTCAGCCATGGCGTTAAAAGATGCGGGGTTCATCGATGAGGTGAGCGCGGCCGATGCGCCGGTACAAGACGTCGATGCTGAGCGATTTGGTATTATCTTAGGCTCAGGCATCGGCGGTATTCAGACCATCGAAAACAGCCGCGATACCCTACGCGAAAAAGGCGCTGGGAGAGTATCGCCTTTTATTATCCCAGGCTCGATCGTCAATATGGCCGCAGGATTGGTTGCGATCAAACATACCCTAAAAGGCCCAAACCTCGCCACTTCAACTGCGTGCACTACTGCCACGCATGCGATGGGACTCGCGGCACGCTTGATCGCTTATGGTGATGCAGATGTGATGCTCGCTGGAGGTAGCGAAAAAGGCTCAAGTCCACTTGGCATGGCAGGGTTTGGGGCGATGCATGCGCTCTCTACACGCAATGATGAACCAACCAAAGCCTCACGCCCATTTGATAAAGACCGTGATGGTTTTGTGCTCGGCGATGGCGCAGGGGTGGTGGTACTCGAAAGCCTCGCCCACGCCAAAGCGCGCGGCGCCACGATATTGGCCGAGCTGGTCGGTTTTGGCATGAGCGACGATGCCAGCCATATCACCGCGCCCCCAGAAGACGGTAGCGGTGCCGCTCGCGCAATGAAAAACGCACTCAATGACGCGGGCATCGAGCCTGACGCAGTGGGCTATGTCAATGCTCATGGCACCAGCACCCCCGCCGGCGATGTCGCTGAGTCCATCGCTATCGAAACCGTCTTTGCGCCTGTCAAAGACAGCATCTTGGTCAGCTCAACCAAATCGATGACAGGGCACCTACTAGGCGCAGCTGGGGGTATTGAGGCCATCTTTACCGTTCGCGCGCTGCAGCAACAGCATGTACCGCCAACCATCAACCTAGACAATGTCGAGGACAACTGTAACCTCGATTATGTCGCGCACCAATCCCGAAAAGTGGACAATTTACAATATGCCGTGTCCAACAGCTTTGGCTTTGGCGGTACCAATGGCTCTTTGATATTTGCCCGTTGGCCTGTCACCGCCTAAATGCGACCGTCTGATACGGCGCGTTGTAACTTTGGTGTCAGATTTGCTACGTTTGTGCACTTGCAGCCCCTTATCGTACTTGCGTATGATAAGGGGTAATTTTTGTACATTTATGGAAGATACCATGTCAAGCTACTCATTTTCTCATCAGTTTTATCAGCGCTGGACGTGTGCTCCTGAGCCTGTACGCGCCGCCATTACCCAAGAGCTAAAAGACATCATCACCTTGCTACAGACCCAGACGCCGTTTGAAAGCTTTGTATTTAGCACGCCTGATCTAGACACTCATGTCGATGAGCTCTACGACAACCACGATGCCGAGCAGGCCATTGCAAAAGCCATCGCCGATAAGCAAGCGCAAGCGGATGCCAAAGCAAAACAAGAAAAAATAAAAGCAGCAGAGGACGCAAAGCGACAAGAAGAAATAGCCTCAAAAGCACAAGCCGCACAAAAACAACCACCACATAAGCCAGCAGCAACTGATGATCAAGAAAATAGTACCCATCCAGCCGCCCGTCAAGAGCCCCACCAAAGCACCAAATCAGACGCGCCTGACACCGATAGTAAAACTGACACAGCGCAAGCTGGCATAGCAAAAACACAAAGTAATAAAGACACTACCACCAGCACCCAGCCGCAGACCGTCCGTGCCCCTGAGCGCAGCTATGAGGAAGCACAAACGGCTGATCAGCAAACCCCTCATGATACAAACCATGATGCCAATGTCAAAGCGGTCAAAGCCATAAAAGATAAGGCCAGTACAGCCATCAAGCTGACACTAAAAGAGGAGCCATCTAGCGCCGCGCATCAAGCGCTCCTCCGTGAGCTCGAGATGCAGATCGATGACTATCTCAGTGAACAGATGATGCTGATGTCAGAAAACCTCAAATCATGGCTCCATGCTGAGGTGGCACAGCAATTGGGTGAGACAGAGGCTTTAGATCAGCCTGTCGTTAATTCCAAATAAAAAGAGTAAAGCTATGCCAGCGTGCTACTGGGTTGGTTTTAGAGTGGCTTGAAGATTGGGGATTGGCTATATGCCCAATAAAGACAGCCAAAAACTATAGATATCGTCTGATCATTTCAAAAAATAAGCCCCGTAAACATTTACGGGGCTTATTTATTGGACGTCTACTAGGCCGTGTGCTCATTTCAGAAATAAAGACACGCCCTAAGGCTTTCGATTAAATCGCCTGGGTGCGCTCTGTTAGCCAATCAAGCGCTGCACCAGCAACGTGATCTTTTAGCTCAGCATAAACTTGACGATGGTAGTCGTTTAGCCACTCAACCTCTACTTGATCGAGCAATGATTTATCAAGTAAACGGGTATCAATTGGGCAATAAGTGACGGTCTCGAAGTGTAAAAATTCACCAAACTCGCTCTCGGTAGGGTTTGCAACTGGGGTGTTGACCACCAAGTTTTCGATACGAATACCCCATTTACCTTCGCGGTATAGGCCTGGCTCATTACTGGAGATCATACCTGCTTTCATGGCGCGCTCTTTTGGCGTACTGGCACTATAAGCAATGACTTGCGGGCCTTCATGGACGTTTAGGAAGTAGCCAACGCCATGCCCTGTACCATGACCGTAATCCATTTGTGCTTGCCACAATGGCGCACGGCAGATCGCATCGATGAGTGGCGAGGCGATACCATCAGGGAAAGAGGCGCGCGCAAGCGCGATATGCGCTTTTAGTACTGTCGTAAAGTCGCGCTTGTGCTCATCGCTGACTTGCCCGATACCGACGACGCGAGTGATATCGGTGGTGCCGTTTTGGTACTGCGCCCCTGAGTCGATCAGCAACAGTCCACCCTCACCCTCAGCGACATCAAAGTAGCTGAACTTTTCTGGCGTAGCCCGATAATGCGGCAGTGCACCGTTTTCATTAAACCCTGCAATCGTCGGAAAGCTCGGCGAAACATAATGCGGCTGCTGACTACGCACTTCAATCAGCATACTATCGACATCCAGCTCACTCAAACGCTCGCCGTCTGCTAAACGCTGCTCAAATGTGGCAAAGAACTCACACAAGGCCGCACCATCTTGGCGCATGGCTTCACGGACATGCTCGATATCGGCATCAGACTTGACAGATTTGAGTAACGTGCTGGGGGCGATTTGCTCAATAAAGCCCACATCATCGGCCATCTTTGATAGCGTACCCACCGCCACTTTATTGGGGTCTAGCAGCAGCAAATCCTCTGGAGTCAGTGCGCTCAAGGCGTCTTGTACTGCGTCATAATCAGCAAGCGTGATACCACTGTCTTCTAGGGCTTTTGCAATATCGCTACTGACTTTGCTGTTATCGACAAACAATGTCGCACTATCTGCACTGATGAGCATATGCGCCAAAAACACGGGGTTATAATCGACATCGCTGCCGCGCAGATTGGTCAGCCAAGCGATGTCATCTAAGCTTGAGAGCAGATGGTGAGTGGCGCCAGCCTCCTGCATCCCTGAGCGTACCGCAGCAAGCTTATCGGTCGCAGACTGCGCCACAAACTGCGCATCATGCTGGTATAGCTTCGCTGATGGCAATGCTGGACGATCTGTCCAAATCTCTGCCAGTACGTCACGCTCGGTGATGAGGGTGATGTCATTGGCATCAAACGCATCTAACAGCTTGTCTTGCTCCGCGATAGACAACACATTACCATCGACCGCCACACTATCGCCTTCTGCCAAATGCGTCGCCAACCAATCGATATGGTTTGGCTGACTTGGTGCCAGTTTTTCTAAGCTGATACCTGTACCCTCCAGTTGGGCGGCGGCATGTACCCAATAGCGGCTGTCCGTCCACAGACCCGCAAAATCGGCGGTGACCACTAGAGTACCGACCGAGCCTGTAAACCCTGACAACCACAAACGCCCCTGCCAATACTCTGGTAGATACTCTGATAAATGCGGATCCGCTGACGGTACGATGATGGCCGTTAGGTCTTGGGCGGCCATGCGCTCCCGTAAACTTGCGATACGATCATGAATGTGTTGTTTATTCATTAAAATTTTCCTTATTGGTTTTGAAGACAGTGGGCAAGCGAGGTTGTATTAAAAGAATACGACGACGCGGCGACTATGGATAGTCGTCTTATTGGCGCGGGTAAATGAGTAAGCGCGCATTGAATCGTGTTGAATGATCAATAGCAATTGATGCAAATACTGACCATGCAGAAGTGATAAATAGCCAGATACTATTAAGATGTTTGGGCAGATGACAAGCTTTCAATACTGGAATAAAAAATGCTTGAACAAAAATATGTCATGGCTTGAGCAAGACCTGTCACGGATAAAAACGATAAGACGTGCTACCAACCATGGTAACACGTCTCATCATCAGCCTACTTATTGATGCACGGACTTAGTGCTTGGCTATCCTGACCATTTGCTCAAACGCATCCGCTCACTTTTTTGGTGTCGTTTAGCTGACATGATCGGACTGTTCGCTATTTTTGAGCATGGTACTGATGGGCTTGGCCAATAGCAACAAGATAACCGCCGTCACTACCAAAAAGACGGTCATGGTCGTAAATAGCGTTGGCAACCCTTCGATCTTGTCCGCTGAGACATGACCACCGAAAAATGCAGCAACCAAGTTACCCATGGCGACAGAAGCAAAAAACAGCCCCATCATCTGACCTTGCATACCTTTTGGCGCAAGTTTGGTCATCGATGACAATCCTACTGGACTCAGCGCCAGTTCACCAAGCGTCAACAGCAACAAGCTACCGACCAGCCATAAGGGTGATGCTAGGCCAGTCTCATTGGTCAAAATATTTTTTGAGGCGATAATCATCAAGCCAAAACCTGCCGCAGTAATCAACATACCCAGCGCAAACTTGACCATACTGTTTGGCTCGATACCTCTATTACCCAGCTTGACCCAAAGAATACTGACAATAGGAGCGAGCAACAAGATAAACAGCGGGTTTAGCGACTGAAACCAAATGCTTGGTATCTCAAATCCTAAGACATTAAGGTCGGTATAGCGATCAGCAAATAAGTTAAATGAGGTCGGCTGCTGCTCAAAGCTTGACCAAAACAGCGTCGAGCCAATAACCAAAATAAAGCAAATCAATAAACGCAGCTTATCGGTTTTATCAAGGCGCGGTGAGACAAACATCACGGCAAAATAGCCAATCACCACAGCCGCGATGATATAGGTCATATACTCTGCGACCATGCTTGCCTCAAATGGCATGATACCGGTGGCGACCAGCACAATCACAGCCACCAATAATGCCAAAAATCCTGCGACCCAGCGTCCGACATTATGATAGCGGTCGTTAGAGCGCTCCCACTCAGCACTGATGCCTTTGGCTTTGGCATAATGGGTCAATGTTTTTTGGGCAGAAAAACGATAGATAAGTAGCGAGATGAGCATCCCCAAACCACCGACCCCAAAGCCGGCATGCCACATGCCTTTTTCTTTAAAGATCCCAACGATCAGCGCGGCCAATAACGCGCCGATATTGATACCCATATAAAACAAGGTAAAACCACTATCACGGCGCACATCACCTTTGGTATACAACGCTCCGACCATCACCGAAATACAGGTCTTAAATAACCCTGAGCCCAAAACAATACAGATCAGACCGACAAAAAACAGCGTCATACCAAACATCGCCGAAAGCGCGATACATAAATGACCAAGGGCAATAATGATACTGCCCCACCACAGCGCGCGCTCTTGTCCGAGCCAGTTGTCTGCCAGCCAGCCGCCAGGGACGGCCGCCAAATACAATGAGCCAGCAAAGATACCATAGATAGCAGAAGCGGTGACGTCATCAAACCCAAAACCACCACTGCCTACCAGGCGCTCCCACATCTCCGTAAAAAATAGCGGACGCAGCGGCTTTGGATGCCCCATAAAACCGTTTTCTAGCGATTCTAATTCAGCGGCACTCACCCCTGAATTTGCTTCTTTGCTCATAAGATTATTCCTTTAAAGACCACTTTAATAATGACCAAACCCCTATTTATTCAGATAAGCGGTCATATAGGAGCAATATTGTTTCACCTGTCTATCGGCAAGTAAAGAATTAATTGGTCAATAATTACACAATGGCTCACAAAAAAAATCGCCCTCAGTAGCTGAGAGCGAGTATTTGTGGCACTGCCAAAAGACAAATATCAGTCACTATGACAAGATAACTATCCTGTCATAATGAAAAAAGACAGCCCGCATCTAGGGCGTGTCCTCAATTCAATCAATAGCCATCTAATTGGGCTAAAAACGAGGACACGCCCTAGGCAAAAACAGCTTATTGTGCGACAGTTTCACCCGCTTCCACGTCGCCATCCGCTTGCTCTGCGGTTAAATCAGCATCGGCAACCGCCGCTTGGCTTACTGTACCAGAAGCGGTCGCTGTACCTGCTTCTGCTGCTACCACGGCACTATCTGCATCCGCTGGCGTCACAGTCGCATCTGCCGCTGACGTAGGTGCCGCCGCTTCTGCTGTTTCTGCTGGGGCTGCATCGTCCTGAGCCTCTGCACTGGCCGCCGCTACTGGCGCTGCTTCATCAGCGGCGACTGCAGCTTCGGTCGTCTCAGCAGTGATATGCTCGCCCGCTGGACGCAAAAATGCAGAAACACCAATAAGTAAGACAATACCTAAGAATAAGGCAATGCCACCTAGAGTGTATAACAGCTCTTTTTTTGGGTTGTTATTGACGATACCTTCTGACATATCTTATCCACCTTGCACAAAATATTTGAAATATTGACCCATTATATCGCAATTTATAGCGATTTGTTAAAACCCTTAAGTATTTAAAGGATTTATTATGGGCAATTTTTCTCCATGACTTGAGCGCCTTAGCGTTATCATTTGCTTTAAATGGCGCACCACAACAGATCAACAGCAAAACTACTTACCCAAGCGCGCTCTTGTCGTTGCCCGCTTGCCCAGATAACTCAATAACAGTAGCAGCGCCACCACAAACAAGACAGGATAATGACCGACACGCATAAACGGTGTGCTACCTGTCCGCGCTTGTACATCACCGCGCAATACGGTGCGCTCAAACTGCGGGGCACGCTCAACGATACGGCCTTTGTGGTCGATGATGGCGGTGACACCGGTGTTGGTCGCACGCATAAACCAGCGGCCATTTTCGAGCGCGCGCATTTGTACCATTTGTAGGTGCTGTAGCGGGCCTGCCGAGGTGCCAAACCATGCATCATTTGAGATGGTCAATAAAAAGTCTGTACCGATGGCATTTTTGCGCGTGGTATCAGGATAGGCCACTTCATAGCAGATGGCAGCGCCCAAATTGTGCCCACGCACCTGTAGCGGCGACTGCGCCTCACTACCGCGACTATAGCTCATAACCTCTTGACTACCTGCAAGGTTTGGCAAAATATCAAGCAGCCCTTCAAATGGAATATACTCACCAAATGGCACCAAGCGCTGTTTTTTGTACAGTCCTTCTGCCTCTGCACCCAGCGCAATCACGCTGTTATAAAATGGCGGATACTTATCTTGAGCTTCATCAAATGCCGCTTCATCCTTATAAGGAATACCGGTCACCCACGTGGTATTGGTGGCTTTGGCCATTTTGACCATCTCATTGATAAAGCCGATCGCATCGGTCTGAAACATCGGAATCGACGACTCAGGCCACAAGATAATATCACGCCCCCACTCACTGCGGGTCAACGTGGCATAAATCTTGAGCGTCTCTATTTGATACTCAGTCAGCCATTTTAAATCTTGCGGAATATTACCCTGAATCAATGACACCGACAAATCAGGCGTGCCTTTTGGTTTGGTCCATTGCGGGTTTAGTAGCCACAATAGTGTACTGAGCGCTAGCAGGGCAATCGAAGCCACCATATAGCCTGCGCGGCGACGCAGTAGCTCGACTAAGCTGCCTGCCAATAATACCGCCACAAAAGACACTGCAAACACACCCGCCACTGGCGCAAGTGACGACAGCCAATACTGCTCTGTGAAGGCGTAACCGACAAACAACCACGGAAAACCAGTAAATAACCACGTCTTCAGCCACTCTTGCAGCACCCAAAGCGCGGCAAAAGATAGGGGCTGCTTGCCGACCATCTTATTAAACACCAGCCCCAAAAAGCCATGGAACAAGCCCATGCCCAGACCCATCAGCGCAATCATAATCAAAGCAAGCCACGCTGGCGTATCGCCGTACACATGAATGGAGGTGTAGAGCCAA
>NZ_JAPEHS010000097.1:0-9012 GCF_028823565.1 Psychrobacter sp. A3 | reverse complement strand
TTTTTTGTGTTTTACGTTTTGTTATTGCTTATTAATCTGCGGCTTTTTCAAGGATTTGTAGCGGCAGCGTCACCACATCAAATGCTAAGGCAAAAGGCAGTAACACCAGTTTTTGGGCGCTATTAGGGCCGCGGCGAGTGACCTGCTCGTGCTCTGTTTGTGTATAAAAGCTGACGGTATAAGGCTTGGTCAGTGAGCGGTAATTGGACTGAATCAAACGTAAATTGCTGACTTGCGGATAGATAGCGCCTTTGACAGGAACGCTAAAGCAAAAGCGCTGTGCATCGATGCGCTGGTCGCTAGTGGTGGTGCAGTCACGGCCATTATTTTGCAAAAAGAACTGATAGTCTGAGCGCTGAAACTCGTCTTTTAATTTGGCATAAGACAGTTTCATCTCTCCTTGAAAAACGCCAGCGTTATCGGGTACATAAAAGCTCATGTCATTATCGACGTGGATGTTTTTGGGTGTCAGGGTGCTCAGTAAGCTGATCATCTCTGTCCCGCCCTGCGTCAACACATAGCTGTTTTTTTCGCCGACGATGACCATGGTAGCATTGGGCGTTTTGGGTAACACCTGAGCTGGGCGACCAAAAGCGACGATCTGATCTTCGGATAATATCTTTTTGCTGGTTTGGCTGCTGACATGACGATCATTTTCTAGTAGTGTGCTGGTAGCGCAGCCTGAGCTGGCGAGTAGCGCTGCAAGCGATAGCCCTATCCAGCTGGCTTTTAGATACCTGTTTAGGTATACGTTTAGGTATACGGCCGCGCTCATGCTTTGCAGCTTATGAATTTGCAGCTTATGAGAGAGTGGGGGTTTTGATGGGGTCATGGTCGCACTTCCTTGTTTGCGATATTGTTGTGGGGAGATGACGGTGGTTTTCTGTAGATATCCTACCTTGTTTATCCAATACTTTGCTACTGCAAATAGAGATTTTGCGGCGGCAAATGACAGTGCTGTTGGCACCGACTGCCCTGCCTGTTATTGGTCTGACTGTTATATGCTGGGGTGAGATTTATAATAAAACAGGACGGTTTACGCGATGGTAAATCGTCCTGTTTATCAGCTCGATAGGAGCAGAGCCTGCCAGAGCATTCAATCCAAATGCTGCTTAAAGCCGCGCTGCTTATCGCGCTCCCAGTCGCGGTCTTTCAGAGTTTTACGTTTATCGTGTTGTTTTTTACCGACGGCAAGGGCGATCTGACACTTGACCATCGAACGCTTCCAGTAGCAAGACAGCGGCACACAAGCATAGCCTTTTTGATTGACCGCGCCATATAATTTGTCGATCTCGCGGCGATTGAGCAGCAGTTTACGGGTACGGATGCTATCGGGGCTAATGTGCGTCGAGCTAGATAGCAGAGGCTGGATATGAGCACCAAACAAGAAAGCCTCACCATTACGAAAAGTAATATAAGCCTCGGTGATGGACATTTTACCTGCACGAATGGCCTTGACTTCCCAGCCTTGCAAAGACAAGCCTGCCTCAAAGGTTTCTTCGATAAAATACTCGTGCCGCGCTTTTTTATTGGCGCAGATTTGATTGTCTGGTTTTTTTGCTTTTTTTGACATAAATTCTCCATCAGGATGTCAGTGCGCTGCATCCTTGTCTTACCATTCCTCATCCAAGACCATCGGCGGGCCTACTATGTGAGATGAGTCGAAGCGCTTATTGTAGCAAAGCAAAGAGGCAAAAGGTAAATCGGCTGTTAGGACAAATGTAGCAGATAAGTATTAAATGTAGGCAAAATTTGCTAGCATGTGCAGTATCATTAACGACCAGATTAGCACTGCTATGAATTCAGCAAATGTCGCCCATGCTTCAAAGCTTCAGACCAAGATTTTATACCCTGGCACCTTTGACCCCATTACCAATGGCCATGTCGATTTGGTGACGCGCGCGACCAAATTATTTGATGAGGTGGTCATTGCCGTGGCATCAGGGCACCACAAAAAACCGCTGTTTAGTTTTGAGGAGCGGGTGGCTTTGGTCGAGACGGTGTTTGCAGATTTGCCGCAAGTGTCGGTGGTGGGTTTTGAAGGTCTGCTCGTGGATTTTATGCGCCTGCAAGGTGCCACTGCCGTCTTGCGTGGTTTGCGTGCGATGTCGGATTTTGAGTATGAGTTTCAGCTGGCCAATATGAACCGCGAGCTCGATGAAAATTTTGAGGCGGTGTTTTTGACGCCATCGCAAAACTACTCGTTTATCTCATCGACGATGATTCGTGAGATTGCCAAGCTTGGCGGCGATGTCAATAAATTTGTGCCACCTTGTGTCTCGCAAGCTTTTGCCAAAAAGCTCACGCTTAACTAGCCGTCACCGTTTATCTGCTGACAGTTATTTTATCCTTCACCAAACTCGCCAGAGTAATCTGCCGCGCTTGTTATTAGTCATACATAAGGAGCAGTTTATGGCATTGTTAATCACTGACGAATGCATCAACTGTGATGTCTGCGAGCCTGCTTGCCCAAACGAGGCCATCTCTGAGGGCGATGATATATATGTGATCGACCCTGATCTGTGTACAGAGTGTGTCGGTCACTTCGATGAGCCGCAATGCGTGGTCATCTGTCCTGTCGACTGTATTCCAAAAGACCCCGATCATATCGAGAGCGAAAGCGATTTATTGGCCAAATACAAGCGTATCACTGGTCAATAATGCGCTGAGATGCTGCTGCCTAACAAAGCCTAGGAATAATATGATGAATACGGATATTCAATTGCCCATACACTTTTTTCAACATACATACTTTTCGTTTGCGAGCGGACGATGAGTATGCCTACCAACGACTTCGACCACCAGCACTTGTGGCATCCCTATGCCAGCTTGCCGCCCACTTATCCAAATATCGTCATTGACCATGCCGAAGGTATCTATATCGTCACTCAAGATGGCACGCGCCTCATAGATGGCATGTCGTCATGGTGGGCAAGCGTGCATGGCTATAACCATCCGGTGCTCAATGCGGCAATGACTCATCAGCTCGGCAAAATGGCGCATGTGATGTTTGGGGGCTTGACCCATCAGCCGGCGATAGACTTGGGTGAAAAACTGCTCTCCATCGTACCAGCAGGCCTCGATGCTGTTTTTTATGCTGATAGTGGTAGTATCGCGGTGGAAGTGGCATTAAAGATGGCGCTACAGTATCAGATTGCTGCTCAGCGTCCGCAAAAGTGCCAGTTTGCCTCGACGCATTCAGGCTATTATGGCGATACCTGGCATGCGATGAGCGTCTGCGATCCTATCAATGGCATGCATAGCTTATACGGTAAGCAGCTACCGGTACAGCATTTTGTCCCAGCCCCGCCATTGGGATTTGAATATAAATTAACGCAAGACGTGCGCGATGAATTAACCCAGTTTTTTGCTAAACATAGCGCTCAGCTTGCCGGATTCATTATCGAGCCTGTCATTCAGGGCGCCGGCGGCATGCGCTTTTATAATCCAGAGTATTTGCAATTACTGCGGCAGTTATGTAATGCGCATGATGTGCTGTTGATTACCGATGAGATCGCCACAGGCTTTGGCCGTAGTGGTAAGCTTTTTGCGTGTGAGCACGCCGATATCAGCCCCGATATTATGACCGTGGGTAAGGCGCTAACGGGCGGCTATATGACCTTTGCGGCCACCTTATGCACCCGCCATATTGCCGATACCATTCATCACAGCGACTATCCTGCACTGATGCATGGGCCCACCTTTATGGGTAATCCGCTGGCCTGCGCGGTCGCTTGTGCGTCGATTGATTTGATTTTGTCTTATGATATCGAGAGGCGTACGGCAGATATGCAAGCCGTTATGGAGTCGCAGCTTGCGCCAGCAGCGACATTGGATGGTGTCAAAGAGGTACGTTGTTTGGGCGCGGTCGCCGTCATTGAATTGGATAAAGCGGTCGATATGCCTGTTTTTCAATCCTCACTGATCGAAAATGGCATTTGGGTCAGACCCTTTGGTAAATTGGTCTATATCATGCCGCCCTTTGTCGTGACGGATGATGAGCTGGTGACGCTATGTCAGTCACTACTGACCGTCGTTACCTTTTATTTAAATCAAACTTGTGTCACCAATAGAGCGGCTATATGAGTGTGCTATTTATCTCCGGTATCGACACCGATATTGGCAAAACTTACGCCACCGGCATACTGGCTAAGGCCTTGATGCAGCAGGGCATAAATATCATCACCCAAAAGCTGGTACAAACGGGCGTTGGGGTTGATTTGGCCAGTGGTGAGATGAATATTGCTGATGATATTGTTACTCATCGCCAGTTGATGGATGTACCGCTACAGCCGTGTGACCTTGCTCACACCACATGCCCTTATCGTTATAAAAAACCAGCGTCGCCGCATCTGGCGGTCAGGCTGGCCGATGATGTGTTAGACCCTGATGTCATCACTCAGGCGACGCGGCAATTGCAAGTAAACTACGATGTGGTGTTGCTAGAAGGGGCAGGCGGTTTGCTCGTACCCATAACCGAGCAATTACTGACGCTAGATTATATTGCCACCCAAGGCTATCCAGTGGTTTTGGTGACCTCGGGTCGCCTTGGCAGTATCAATCATACTTTGCTTAGCCTTGAGGCCATCAAAGCACGCGGTTTAACGCTGCATAGCGTGATTTATAATCCTATTCATGATAATGCGGCTCAGACAGATCCTGAGATTGCGACGAGTACCATGGCGTTTTTACAGCACCATCTGCAGCAGTACCATCCGGACACGTACTGGCTGACCTTGCCCTATATACAGCAAGATAAGCAACGCCACACTCTGCCAGATTTTTATTTACCAAATGGTTTTGTCTGAGGCGGCTACAAGCGATTATTTGACGAGGCAAAATTAGTCACAAAAGATATTCCCAGATGAGACTTGGGTTTGCTATACTAGCGCCCTTGGTAGACTAGGCGATCGCCGCTGCACACTGGCAACAGATGCGCAGGGGAGGAAAGTCCGGGCTACATAGGGCAGCGTGCCAGCTAACGGCTGGGCAGGGTAACCTGACGACCAGTGCAGCAGAGAGGAGACCGCCGCGCGCAAGCGAGGTAAGGGTGAAAGGGTGCGGTAAGAGCGCACCGCGTGGCCAGCAATGGTGCACGGCATGGTAAACTCCACGCGTAGCAAGACCAAATAGGCATCGGCATGGCGCGGCCCGCGTTCGATGCGGGTAGGTTGCTTGAGCGTATCAGCGATGATGCGCCTAGAGGAATGATCGTCCACGACAGAACCCGGCTTATCGGTCTACCAACTTTTTTATGCTTCGTTTTTTAAGCGTTGTGTTTAAGCATTGTTTTTACGCTTCGTTTGTATAGTTAGCAGTGATGTTTTTGCGCTTAATTTGAATAAAACTCATTTTTTTGCAAAAAAAAGCCAATTAGGGGTTGACGGTATCCACCTCTATCGGTATTATACCGAGCCTTAAATGGCGATGTAGCTCAGCTGGTTAGAGCGCACGACTCATAATCGTGAGGTCGAGAGTTCAAGTCTCTCCATCGCCACCATATATCATAAAACCTAATCAGTTTTAAAAAGCCAATCCTTCATGATTGGTTTTTTTTTTGCCTAAAATAACTTAAAAACTCCGTCAGGCTGAGGGATTTTTATAATGAAGCCGCTTATAAAAGAGTCAATAAGCTTACGGATTTCTTGCTATATCATTGGTTTATCGGTTTACTCACAGATTAATTCTTGTAACTTGTGTCCTGCTTACTTATCATAGGGGCTGTTTTCGGTAAAGTCCTGTAACGCCATGTCTGTACAATTGCCTCCTTATCGTCCCATCAAGCACCGTAGTGGCCTTAAAGTCATGGGTGCTGCATTTCATGCGTTGCTGATGCGTGAGCTACAGACGCGCTTTGGTGGCTATCGTCTGGGCTATCTGTGGGCGCCACTTGAAGTCTTGTTCCAAGTGCTGATTTTTTTGGTTATCTTTGGCGTGATTATTGAGCGCGCTTTACCGGGAATGAACTATTCCTTGTTTCTAGTCGCAGGCATGGTGCCTTTTCGCATGTTTCAAAGGATAGCGACGAGAGCATTGGGAGCGGTAGAAGCCAATAAAGGCTTATTGATGTATAGGTCTATCAAACATATTGATGTGATTATTGCGCGCTCATTTTTAGAGCTGATTATTTATTTCTTTACTTCGATCTTATTGCTGTTAGGTTTGGCTTTTTTTAATATCTATGCCAGCTTAGAGAATCTACATATCGTACTGTTTTGCTGGATCACACTGTTTTTATTTAGTTTTGGCATTGCACTGATGATGATGGTTATTGGTTATTATGGTGGTGAGATTAGCAAGGTGATTACCATTATATTTACCATCTTGTACTTTGCTTCTGGCATTATTTACCCGATTCATGTGGTACCAGAGCCATACTTTAGCTACCTGCTTTACAATCCTTTTATTCATAATATCGAACTGATCAGGCATGCTTTTGCCCCTAATTATCCCGCTTATCATATTGATATCACCTATTTTTTGAAGTGGACAGTGGCTGTCAACTTCTTAGGTCTACTCATGTATAAAGCGGTAGAAAAAGATCTAATACGCTCAAAATAAAGCTCGTAGTGTTTCATTTTTATGATATTTATAATATCTAGTTTTATTTTATGGTAAATAAATGATTGAAGTTAAAAATATTTCTAAGTCATTTATGACAAAAAAAGGTCGGCATTATCTTTTTAAAGATCTCAATCTGACCATTGGTGATAAGCAAAGCGTTGGCTTGCTCGGGCGTAATGGCGCAGGTAAGTCAACCTTGCTGCGTATCATCTGCGGACTTGATGAGCCAGACCATGGTGAGATCATCACCGACTCTACCATCTCATGGCCAGTCGGTGTGGCAGGAGGCTTTCAAGGCAGTTTGACGGGTCGGCAAAACGTCCGCTTTGTGTGCCGGCTATATTCAAGCGGGGCCTATATCGATGAAAAAATTCGTTTTGTCGAAGAGTTTGCAGATATTGGTAACTATTTTGATATGCCGGTCAAAAGCTACTCATCTGGTATGAAGGCTCGTTTGACCTTTGGGCTGAGTCTGGCGTTTGATTTTGATTATTATATGCTCGATGAAGCCGGAGCGGTGGGTGACGCGGCATTTCGTAAGCGCAGCGAAGAGGTTTTGGCCGCCCGCCGAGAGCAAGCAGGGTTTTTGATAGTGTCGCATAATATCGGTGATATTAAGCGTAACTGCGATATTGGTATTGTATTAATGGATCAGACAGCACACGTCTTTGAAGATACAACAGAAGCGATTGAGGTTTATGAAAAGCATATCCACAAAGCAAAAAAGTAAGATAATTAACCTCTCGTTATTTATCGGCTTAGTCATACTGCCTTGGGTGCTCGTGATATTTTATGTCATGACGCTGGCTCATCCACGTTATATATCGACCGCTGATGTGGTGGTAAAGCAAGTCAGCGAGTCAAGTGTGCCGTCCGGTGGTGGTCTGTCTGCGCTACTGGGTGTCAATAGCACCAGCAAAGAAGACGCCACTTATCTGACGGAGTACATTTTATCGAATGATATGGTGAAGCGGCTAGATAATAAGTTTAAGTTTCGCGAGGCTTATTATGTCGATGGCTCAGACCCCATCTATGAGATTGATCCGGATGCCACGCAAGAAGAGCTGCTCGATTACTTCAAAAAGCGGGTACACATTAACCTCGATGAGCAAAGCTATGTGCTGTCGGTGGCGACAGAAGCCTTTGATTCACGCTACGCGTTTGAGCTAAACAAAACCATCTTGAACGAGTCTGAGCAATTCGTAAACCGTATCTCACAAGAAGTTGCTCGTGATCAGTTGGTGTTTGCCGAAACCCAATTAGAAGAGTCACAAGATCGCCTAAACGACGCCAAAGAGCAGCTATTAAACTATCAAAACACCAATGAGATTTATGACCCGCAGGCCAACGCCCAGATTATCAATCAGCTGATTGGCAGCCTACAAGGACAGCTAAGCTCTCTACGTACTGAGGAGCGGCAACTGCTTAGCTATCTCAATCCTGATGCGCCGCAAGTGGTGTCGATCAGAAGCCAAATAAAAGCGATTGAAGCGCAAATTCGTCAAGAGCAAACCAAGCTGACCTCGCCAAATACCACCAAGCTAAACCGTCAAGCGGTGCAGTTTGAGACCATCAAAGCGGATGTGGACTTTGCCACAGAGCTGTATAAGCTATCGCTATCATCACTTGAAAAGGCGCGCCTAGAAGCCTTTAAAAAGATGAAAAACCTGATTGTGATTTCAACCCCTTATGAGGCCGAAGAAGCGTTGTATCCACGCCGCGCTTATATCATTTGGACATCACTTATATTGTTATTGATATTCTACGGTTTTGTGCGTTTGGTGATGGCCGTTGTCCGCGATCATCGTAGCTAGTTTTGCGGTCTGCCAGCTTTGACCGACCAGATATCACTAATGATCGACAGATCAGTAAAGGAATATAATTCATGAATACGAAACCACGTGCGATCGTGATGATGATAAGTGTGGCGATGGCTGCTATGAGCATGTCAGCAAACGCCGTCAGTTATGCTGAGCAAATGGCAGGCTCTAGCTTTGGTACAAGCGCCAATAATGCCAGCCAAGATCAAAATCGCAATAATATCAATGTTTCAACCCAAGCGTTTGCTGGCGGTGTACCTGGACAGGCCACCACCCAAGAAGCGGTGAATGCCGCCAGCTTGCCCAGTCAGTCGGTTATTAACACCACCCGCCCTTACCAAGACATCAACACCCAAGACATGATGTTTGGTGAGCAGCTATTTCGCGGGGCTTTTTCGACCACCTCCGGCTCGACCTTTAACGACAGCTATGTGATAAACCCAGGCGACAATGTCCAAGTACGCATGTGGGGCGCCTATCAATTTGCCTCCACCATGACAGTCGATCCACAAGGCAATATTTTCTTGCCAAACGTCGGTCCGGTACGTATCGCTGGGGTTCAAAACGGCAACTTACAAAACGTGGTCAAAAGCGCGGTCAATCGTATCTACCGCTCAAACGTCGGCGT
>NZ_JAPEHS010000096.1:0-8921 GCF_028823565.1 Psychrobacter sp. A3 | reverse complement strand
ATATTCTTTTTAGAGTGCATCGGCTATACTGTAGAGTAGCCGAGAACTTATTGAACCTCTGATGTCACCTCGACGTCGATATTGCCGCGCGTGGCTTTCGAATATGGGCAGACTTGGTGGGCTTTTTCGACCAGCTTTTGGAACTCATCAGCAGATAGCTCAGTGTTTTTGCCAATCACGTGGATTTTTGCCGCCAGCTTATAGTCGTGCCCTTCGCCTTGCATCAGATCAACTTCTACTTCGGTGGTGGAGTCAAATTTGGCTTTTTCCATTTGTTTGACCGCGCCTAATGCGCCATCAAAACAAGCGCTGTAACCCATGGCAAATAGCTGCTCTGGGTTATTGCCGTCTTTGCCAGAGCCGGGTGGTACCATATTGATACTCAGATCGCTATCAGCGAGACTGGCTGAGCCTGCACGGCCGCCGGTGGTTGTAGCTTTAGTAGAGTATAACGTTTTCATAACACATCCTTTGTTGTTGGTTTTGTCGCTCGAGGTGAGCTTTATTGATTTAGAGACTATTGTATTAAAATTGATTTAGAAACTTATGTATTAAAGACTTATATAAATACGATTGTAGGTGCGAGCGTCGAATAAAGGCTGGTAAGCTCATATTGCTTTTATCCATGGTAGCAAGCTATTTGATGCGCACAATGGGTCAGGCGTAAACATATATAAAAAGTTTGTAAATATACAAACAGTGTGCGCATAACAAAACAGCGTTGATATATAAATAATGAGGGTATTGAGGTAAACTAATTACATCAATATCGCTGTTTGATACTCAGTATAGATGACAACAAATGGCAATCGACCTGACCATGACAAGGATACTACTTAATGTTAATGAGCAACTCTATAAAAAAACGGATGGTGATTCCCAGCGTATTGTCTGTGTTGGCGCTGACGATGGTTGGCTGTGAAGAAGACGATGGTGTGTATGGTTCGGGGAATAGTAACGAGCTTGAAATCAATCATTTTGAGCGCGTAAACAATAACATCGCACGTATTGAGATTGAATATAGTGATGGAGAGCGTGATATTGATGTCACAAACATCAAGGGTGCGCTGAGCTCGCCAAGTATTAATGATTTACCAGTTGCAACCGTGTTAGGAAACAACTTTGAAGGCACCCTCGAAGATCGCTATATTGAAGTCGATGGCCGCACAGTAAAACGCCCTATCTATGAGAAGGGCAGTAATAAACAATTGAACTATCAAATACGCTATAGAACGTTGAACCTATCAGGAACAGATGCGAGTAGCTACCAAAAAGGCAATCGTCCTAGTGATGATCGTGGTATTTTCACTGATTTGAATAATTTCACCAATATTCCTATAAATGCTAGCTTCCCTACTGGTTCCGTGTGTTATATCCCTGTGACTAAGAGCGAAGAAGCGTTTTTTGTGTTTAATGATAAAAACAAAACACGATACCAAACCCTAGAAGACTGGATTGAGGTAAATGAGGACAGGTTTGGTGACAATCAGCGATATTCCACTACCACAGTCAAAGTAGGTAAAGATAATAATGCTCGTGCGGCGCAGGTGACGTTTTTTTCTACCGATGAGCGGCCTGAATATAACTACTATGGTGCTGAATATGGTAAGTCGGTTTTTGATGCAAACTATATCAACAAAAATGAACAGCGACCTAATGAAGACAGCTTTCGCGGCGTAGTCGATTGCACGTTGGTCAATGACGTAGCGGCTGACTTTTTAGAGAGAGAAATCAAACGCTATTATTAAAAAAAGCCCATCATTCAGGCCAAAAACATCGTAACCTCCAAGGTCGCACGCTCTATTGGGCTATCATAGAGCGTGTTTTTTTATGCGCTAATTCTGCAGTCAGGCGCTAAATCCGTTACAATACGCTCATATTTACCCTATTTATTTAGACTAATCTCTAAATGACCCAACTGCTGAAGCCGAACATTATGAGCGTAGACCCAAAAAAACTAAATCAAGAAGTTGCCAAGCGCCGCACCTTCGCCATTATCTCGCACCCTGATGCGGGTAAGACCACCATGACCGAAAAGCTGCTCCTATGGGGACAAGCCATTCAGGTGGCAGGCGAGGTCAAAGGCCGCAAAACTGATCGCCATGCCACCTCTGACTGGATGAGCATGGAGCAAGAGCGTGGTATCTCTATCACCACCTCCGTCATGCAGTTTCCTTACAAAGACCATATGGTCAATCTACTAGACACCCCAGGTCACGCCGACTTTAGTGAGGATACTTATCGTACTCTGACCGCCGTAGACAGCGCGCTGATGATGGTCGATGGTGCCAAAGGTGTCGAAGAGCGTACCATCAAGCTGATGGAAGTCTGCCGTATGCGTGACACCCCCATCATCTCATTTGTCAACAAGCTCGATCGTCAGATTCGCGAGCCGCTTGAGCTACTGAGTGAAATCGAAGCGGTACTAAAGATTAAATGCGTGCCCGTCACATGGCCGATTGGCATGGGTCAGGATTTTGTTGGGGTCTATCATCTTGCAGAAGACAAAACCTATCTTTATGAGAAAGGCAATGGCGGCAAGATGACCGTCTCTGAAACGCGTGAAGGCTACGATTATCCTGATATACGCGAGCGTCTAGGTCAGCTGATGTTTGATGCTTTTGAGGAGTCACTTGAGCTGGTACAAATGGCGCTCGAAGAGTTCGATGTAGAGGCGTTTTTAAA
This sequence comes from Psychrobacter sp. A3, assembly GCF_028823565.1. Classification (NCBI taxonomy): domain Bacteria; kingdom Pseudomonadati; phylum Pseudomonadota; class Gammaproteobacteria; order Moraxellales; family Moraxellaceae; genus Psychrobacter; species Psychrobacter sp. A3. The sequence continues at coordinate 6,236 of NZ_JAPEHS010000096.1, read as the reverse complement.
AGGCGAGATGACCCCTGTGTTGTTTGGTACCGCGCTGGGCAACTTTGGCGTCAATATGGTACTTGATACCTTGGTCAAATATGCCCCGCCACCCAAAGCCCATCCAACGACTGAGCGCGAAGTGGCTGCGACCGAAACGGCGTTTAGTGGTTTTGTCTTTAAAATTCAGGCCAATATGGACCCGCGCCACCGTGACCGCATTGCGTTTTTGCGGGTCTGCTCAGGTAAATACGAAAAAGGCATGAAAATGAAGCACGTGCGTTTGGGCAAAGACGTGCGTATTGCTGATGCCTTAACCTTTTTAGCGGGCGACCGTGAAGCGCTAGAAGAGGCGTATCCGGGTGATATTATTGGCTTACACAATCACGGGACAATCTCTATCGGTGATAGCTTCACCGAAGGCGAGGAGTTGAACTTTACAGGGATTCCGCACTTTGCCCCTGAGCTGTTTCGCCGTGTGGTATTAAAAGACCCGCTCAAATCCAAAGCGCTACAAAAGGGCTTACAGCAGCTCTCCGAGGAAGGTGCCACGCAGGTGTTTATGCCGCAGATCAATAACGATTTGATTTTGGGCGCGGTCGGGGTGCTGCAGTTCGAAGTTGTCGCTCATCGTCTCAAAGAAGAGTACAAAGTACAGTGCAGCTTTGAGCCGGTCTCTATTGCGACGGTACGCTGGATTCATTGTGATGATGAGGCGGCGCTTGCGAAGTTTAAGAAAAAAGCCCATGATCAGCTATCGATAGATGGCGGTGGTTATCTGACTTACCTTGCGCCATCACGTGTCAACTTGCAATTGATGCAAGATCGTTATCCAGAAATCACCTTTAGCAGCACGCGTGAGCATTAAAACGACTGTTATCAAATCAACCGTATCACTATATTGTTCATTGATTAAGACACGCTAGCCGTGTCTTTTTTATTGTCCGTTATTTATGCGGCAAATGAGTCAAGAGAGGTTTTGAGTGATTAGCAACACTTCAAAAACACAAACAGTGTTCCTACAATACAGCGTCATTGTTACGGTAGAATGTTAAACAATACTTTATATTATAAAAAGGAATGCATGAAAGCTATGGTTCAATCTCATCTTAATAGGTTCACGCTGACGCATATTTCTTTAGGCAGAGTAGGGCGTATACGGCAAATTGGTCTCTTAGCAAGCGGTTTACTGATGGGGGCCGCTAGTCTGTCCGCAAATGCAGGTAGCCTGATCAGCTCAACAGAGTATCTCGATTATCAGTTACCAGAAAAAATTCAAAAGATATGTACTGAGCGTGATAATTGCCCAGATATTGAAGTCAAATATCTCAAAAGCAATCACAGCTGGATAGACAACACCGTCAATGCACGTATTGATGCGCTGGTGGTCAATAGCAAACCTAGTGAGTCAGGCGCACGAGTGGTAAAAACGCCTGACGATGTCAAAGCGGCGCTTGATGAGTTTGTGACCTCACAGTTTGCGGAGGTGCCAGCAGACAGCGTGTTTGTCTATAGCCTTATGGTCACGCCAGAATACTTAGGTCACGTCAATGATTTTGAGCTGTTTGAAATACACTCATACGTCTTTACGGGCGGCGCTCACGGCATGCCCTATAGTGAGTACTTAATATTTGATCAACAAACCAAAAAACCAATTCAGCTGGCAGACATGCTACAGCCCAACAAAAAATCTCGCTTTAACGCCTTAGCCTATAGCGCTTATAAAGAATGGGTCAAGACAGTCGATGAGGATGTTGCCAGCTATGAGAAAAGCTGGCCGTTTACCCTAAGTGATAATGTCACATTGACAGATCAGGGCATCGATATTCGCTATCAGCACTATTCTATCGGGCCTTATGCTTATGGTATGCCAGTGCTGAGCATCCCTTATAGCCAGCTTCAAGGGGTTATCAAACCGCAGTTTTTGCCAGCGCGCCTGTCGAATAAATAGTTATCGTTGATGTGTTTGGCACATTTGCCTGCTCAGCGATCAAATCTGAGAGATACCTGAATACATTACATGTAAAATTTCATAAAAAATAAGGAGTCATAGCATGATGAATCATACAGATAATGCACATACCACCGTAGACGCAGACAGTTGGCGTCTCAATGCCCTAACCGAAGCGTTGGGCGATTTGACATTGACCGTTACAGATAGCCTATCGATTGGCCGTGGCAGCGACAATGATGTGGTGCTAGGCAGTAAAGCGGTGTCACGCAACCACGCAGTACTGAGCGTGCTGGATACTGAGCTTTATGTCAAAGACTTAGACTCCTCTAACGGAACCTTTGTTAATAATAAGCGTATTGAGGCGAATAAAACGGTTCAGCTGAACGCCGACGATAAGCTTGGCTTTGCTAGCTTTGAGTTTCAAGTAATGGTTTTAGCTGCCGAGGATATAGAGTCAAGCGCCATTGATCCAGCCACCAAAGAGCCGAAAGCAAAAGAGCCAGAAGAGATAGTAGGCTCAGTGCAAGAAGATCTAGAGAGCACTAGCACGCCATCGAAGCAGTCGGCAACAGAGTCATCACTGCCACCTGCCGCTGTTGAAGAAACGATCCCAGCAAGACCTGCATCACCTAGTGAGACAGTTTCAGTAGAAGCTACGCCAGAGCCAGTAGTAAAAGAAACGATCGTCGAGGAGGTGCTCGCGGCTAGTGCAGGCGAGGCCGCCATGTCCGCCGACCCTGTAGAAGAAGGTATTATTGCCCCTACGTCAGCTCAAAATGAACCTCAAGAAACTGTTGCGGCAGAGCCAGTAGCCAAAGAACAAGTCGCTGCAACACCAGTAGTCGAAGAGCCAGTCGTTGAAGAGCCGGCCACTAAAGATCCAGTCGTTGAAGAACCAATAGTAAAAGAGCCAAAAGCCGAAGCACCCGTAGCCGAACGCCAAAGTCCTGAGCATGACAAAACCACCAAAACTGCGCTACAAGAAGAAGCGGATCCTGAGGTGCTGCGCGCCAAGCAAGCGGCGACCGCTCAGTTTTCAGGAACTGCCAATCTCGGTCAGGAGCGCGACCTTGGTACCGAAGGCAATAATGCCATGGAGCAAGCCATCAATAATCCTGCCAATACTGGCCAAGTAGAGAAAAAATCCAGCGGCGGCTGGTTTGTGTGGGTGTTTATTGCAATTTTGATTATCGGGTTGGCGTTATGGTTGTTTAATATGGGCGGCGCTTAATTTTAATGGCGTTTCATTTTAATATAGTACTGGCCAGTCCGTTTGAGCCGCTATAACCCCAGCGGGCTTTGATATAATTAGCGGCTACCAGTTATCCTTACTATGCCACTGATAATAAAATAAGCCACCAATCTGCCATTTTTATAGCGTCAACATTCAGTAGAGTGTTGACGCTATCTTGCATTTGTATTGTGACTATCGTTTTTACTGTTCTTATCTTTTGCCAATCGTTTGCTAAGAGAGTTTCATTATGATGACCTTTGAAGAATATCAAGCTTTTCAAGACCGTGGTTTTAGCCATGCGCCACTGATAAAAAAACGCTTGATGGATGCCCAAACGCCAGTCTCGGTGTTTTCCAAAGTACGTGATTTGAGCGGTTCGGCCTACTTGTTTGAGTCGGTGGCAGGCGGTGAGCGTTGGGCACGGTATTCGATGATTGGTTTGGGTGGTGATCTGATCGTGCAATATATAGATGGGGCAATGACGGTCAAAAAAAATGATCATATCGACGTGGAGATGGTAGACCAACCATTTGAGTATATTCGTACCCTGATGGCAGAGTATCAAATGCCAACTTCAACAGACATGCCGGCACTGCCGAGCTTTAGCGGTGGTCTGGTTGGGTATTTCGGCTACGATATGGTACGGGTGATCGAGCCGAGTATGGGAGAGTGTGAAGCGCCCAACCCAATGACCATGCCTGATATGTGGCTGATGCTATCGATGAATGTGATAGTCTTTGATAGGCTAGAAAATACTCTATCTATCATCGTCTATGCTGACTGCAGAAGCGATGACGGCTATAGCCATGCCATTCGTGAGCTAGAAAAAATAGAAGATAAGCTGACAGAGATGCCAAGCTTGTACGCCCCTATCATGCCAACGCCGAAGTTCGTCTCGCAAACCGGGCAAGATAAATACAGTACGGATGTCAATAAAATCAAAGACTACATTATGACAGGGGATGTGCAGCAAGTGGTGCCAGCCCAGCGCCTGACCGCGGATTATAAAGGAAACTCGCTGGCAGTGTATCGTGCGCTGCGATTTTTAAACCCATCGCCGTATTTGTTTTTAGTGCATGGCTACACGTTAGATGATCACAAACGTTTTGATATCATCGGTGCCTCTCCTGAGATGCTATCTCGCGTAGAGGATGGCCGTGTCAGCGTGCGTCCGCTGGCAGGCACGCGCAAACGTGGCCAAGATGCCGCCGCCGATTTAGCACTTGAGACGGCGCTGCTCGCTGACCAGCAAGCGGTCGCCGAGCACTGCAAGCTCGTTGACTTAGCACGTGATGATCTTAGCCGCGTCTGTGAAGATAGCAGCGTTGAGGTCAGCCAAAAAATGGCTGTCGAGCGTTATTCGCAAGTGATGCAGATGGCCTCTCATGTTGAGGGTGCGATAACTGCTGACAAAGATGCGCTCGATGTACTGTGTGCCACTTTTCCTGCAGGCTCACTGTCAGGTGCACCCAAAATCCGCGCGATGCAAATCCTCGATGAGATTGAGCCTGTGCGTCGTAGCGTCTTTGGCGGCTGCGTTGGTTATTTGGGCTGGCATGGCAATATGGACACCGCGATAGCGGTGCGCACAGCAGTGATGCGCCGCGGCAAGATACATATCCAAGTAGGCGCAAGTGTGAATGACAGTGCTACTGCAGACGCGATGTGGGAGGAGACCAACCAAAAAGCCCAAATACTGATAAAAGCCGTAAAAATGGCCTGTAATGGATTACGTATTCGCTAACGGTTAGGCTTACAGCGAACGGTAAAACAAGCACAAATGCTATGACTGCGATAAAAGCGGTTTTATGGCCAAAAAAAACAGCAACATAATCAATGGGGCTTGCGTCTCTCAAAATATTTGATAGAATAGCCACCACTTTGAGAGAACAAGCCGACTTAGCTCAGTTGGTAGAGCAACTGACTTGTAATCAGTAGGTCGCCAGTTCGATCCCGGCAGTCGGCACCATCTCTTTCAAAGTCGCTTTTTATAAAATTGTCTTGTTTTAAAGTCATTTTTGTTCAAAGCACCCTAAGGTGGGATTGGGGAGCGGTCAAACCCAACAGACTGTAAATCTGTCGCGAAAGCTTCGAAGGTTCGAATCCTTCTCCCACCACCATATTTTAAGTTTGTCATAGCGCCAAGCAAGCTCTTATTATGATAGACTCTCTATTAGAGTCAGCCAAAACAAGAGTAATTGCGGGTGTGGTATAATGGTAACACCTTAGCCTTCCAAGCTAATGACGCGGGTTCGATTCCCGCCACCCGCTCCATTTATACACCATAGCAAAGACTACCAATAATACATCACGACAGTCAGTTATCATCGCTGCATCGTGATATTTTTTTTAGTAAATCTACAGATTTCTGCTGTAGTTATTAAAAATATGCTCATATAGCTCAGCGGTAGAGCACTCCCTTGGTAAGGGAGAGGTCTCGAGTTCAATTCTCGATATGAGCTCCATTTATTGTTTTAGCTTTTTGTGTTTGCCTTGAGCTTTAATACACAGCTTTACGTCAATATCGAAATTATAGAATATTGAAAACTATAAAATTAGTGTGGCAGATTATAATTCAAAGGTGACACTGAGGTGTTGCCTTTTAGTGCTGTCAATTGGTTAACAAAGCAGTAAAGCTTCAGCTGGTAGATTGGTTAGGGACTCGTAAGATATCGTAACGTAACCGCCATATCGCGATACCGTGGATGATGGGCAATCGCGCAAAAAGCAAGTATAATAACCAAACATATAAGTGTAATCAAAAATAAGCTTGAATAAAAACAAGTTTGAATAAAGCATTGAAACGTACCGTGTTTAGAGGCAAATGAAGAGTCTTGTGTTTGCGATAAGATGTTAAGCAAGGTCGTTTTGGTAGTTAAGCCATAGCGTCAACGGTTTGATGGTTGAATATGCATCAGAAGCCGTCAAACAGCTATTCACTGATCTTTTATTGATAAAGATTCACCAAAAAAAGAGGAATTACCCATGGCAAAGGCCAAGTTTGAACGCAACAAGCCCCACGTCAACGTCGGCACCATCGGACACGTTGACCACGGTAAAACAACCCTA
>NZ_JAPEHS010000095.1:0-9100 GCF_028823565.1 Psychrobacter sp. A3 | reverse complement strand
GTTTTTTGCCTGAGTATGAGAGTGATGGTCAGCGGCTTTGATCACGTCGAGGGTGGCTGTTTGATTCATGACGTTAGCTTCCTTGCTAATGAATGATAAAATGATGGCTGGCGGTCAGCAAGTTAAGCCGGCATGGGCCAGCGGATAGTGAGGCCTTTGATGCATTTTAATGTAACAAAGCCCCATGAGTAACACAAGTTTTAGATAATCTGCCGGCCACTGCTGCTGATTTGTGCGAATTGGTAGCCATGTATCTGATTTATCTGGATTCGACTATACTTGCCAGTGTTTGGCATAAATGCTTTAATGGCGAAAATTGTGTCACTGCTGTCTGCTGGCCTCTCACATTGATGTCGATGGCCCGTTTTTGTCATGTGGTTTTTATAGTTTGGTTATTATAAGATGTTTGACAGCTTGGCTTTGCTTGAGCCAGCCGTTTGACCCAGCGCCGCCCATGTCTGTACCTTTTATCCCACTAATATGGTAACGATTTCGCTTATGCCCATTGATTATTTTACAAACCCGCCAATCGCCGACGATGAAATGATGGCCGCCATTGATATCGGCTCCAATAGTTTTCACTTAGCCATCGCTCGTTTAGATCATGGGGAGGTGCGTAAAGTCGTCTCTATGTCAGAAAAAGTGCAGCTGGCCGCGGGGCTGGATGAGCACAACATCCTAAGCGCGGCGGCTGAAAAGCGCGGCCTTGAATGTCTTAGCCGCTTTGTGGCGCGTTTGGATTCGGTGCCACCTGAGCGTATTCGGGTGGTCGCCACCAACGCCTTGCGCCAAGCCAAAAACGCCAATGATTTTATCAGCCGTGCCAATAAGATTTTGCCCAAGCCTATCGAGATTATCGCAGGACGAGAAGAGGCGCGTTTGATTTATTTGGGCGTTTCACATACCAACGCCAGTAGTGATAAGCGTTTGGTCATCGATATTGGTGGTGGCTCGACGGAGTTTATCATCGGCCAAGAGTTTGACCCGCTACTGACGGAGAGCTTGCAGATGGGCTGCGTGGCCTTTACCCAAAAGTACTTTGCTGATGGGCAGATTACCAAAGACGCGTTTACCAATGCCATCGCAGGCGCACGTAAAGAAGTACTGGCGATCAATGGCCGTTACCAAAAAGTCGGCTGGAGTAGTGTGGTCGGCTCAAGCGGTACCATCAAAGCGGTGCGAAATGTGTTGGTGTCAAAGGGCTGGGCCGATGAGCAAGAGCGCATCACCTATAAAGGGGTGAAAAAACTCGAAAAACTGCTGCTAAAGATCGGCAACGTCGGCGATATCGATTTAGAAGGTGTCAAAGAGCACCGAAAGGCGGTGTTTCCAGCGGGGGTAGCGGTCCTGCGCGCGGTGATGAAAGTGCTGGGTATCGAAACCATCGTCTATTCTGACGGCGCGCTGCGCGAAGGTGTCATGTATGATATGTTAGGGCGTTTTGCGAGTGAAGACGTGCGTGACCGCAGTGTGCTGGCGTTGATCAAACGCTATTCAGGCGACAAAAAACAAGCCAAACAAGTGGTCAAAACCAGCCGGCATTTATTTGAACAAGTCAAAGACACGCTGGGTCTGAGTAGTGATGATGGCGATTTGCTCAGACGGGCGGCGTTTTTGCACGAGATAGGGCTGGCGATCAGTCACAGTAGCTACCATAAGCATAGCGCTTATTTGCTTGAGCACTCAGATATTCCAGGGTTTTCACAGGTCGACCAAAAGCGCATGGCGCAGCTGATGCTCAATCACCGCCGTAAGCTAAAAGCCGATATGTTGGAGCAGACCTGTACCATCGGCGGCAACCAGTTGGTCTATCTGTGCTTGCTCCTGCGTTTGGCAGTATTGGCGCATCACAGCCGCAGCGACCATGAGCTACCAGCATTACAGCTCGCTGTCGTCGATGATCACTGCTGGCAGATCACGGTTGCCGATAGTAGCGAGCACTATGCATTTTTGTTGCCAGATTTGCATACCGAGATTGAGCAGTTTGCCAAATGGGGTATCGAGCTTAGCGTGATAGAGGCCTGATGGCTTTGATAGCTAGCATCATTATTATGCCAGATGACGGACACCATCGACGTATCAATGCGCCTTACTGGTGGCATGTGCCCTATCGTTAGTAAGATGGTTTACAGATCTAGGTAACAAAAGCCGCTTTGACAATAATGTCATGCCATTTAAGATGTGCTACTATAGCTTCTATTGAGTTTACAACTGTACTTTTATTATCAAAAACCGATAACATTATTGAGTATAATTATTAAAGGGAAGCATTTATGAGCACTGTCTGGGATAGTGTGCAGCTTGCACGGCACGCCAAGCGTCCATTGTTTATGGACTATGTCAATCAGCTGTTTACCGAGTTTGATGAATTACATGGCGACCGCGCGTTTGCCGATGACAAGGCCATCGTAGGTGGTCTGGCGCGTTTTGAGGGTCAGCCTGTGATGGTCATCGGTCAGCACCGTGGCCGTAGTACGCGTGAGCGTATCGCCCATAACTTTGGTATGGCCAACCCCGAAGGCTACCGTAAGGTCATTCGTTTGGTAAAAATGGCCGAGCGGTTTAATATTCCGGTGATGACCTTTGTCGATACCCAAGGCGCGTATCCAGGAGTGGGCGCAGAAGAGCGCGGCCAAGCACAAGCCATCGCGGAGAGTATCGCGGTATTCTCTAGTCTACAAGTTCCTATCATCGTGACCATCATCGGTGAAGGCGGCTCAGGCGGTGCGCTGGCCATCGGCGTGGGTGACAGGGTCAATATGCTACAAAACAGTATCTACTCGGTCATCTCACCTGAAGGCTGCGCTTCTATCTTATGGAAGACTGCCGAAAAAGCTCAAGACGCCAGTGAAGCGTTAAAGCTAAATGCGGTAAACCTGCATCAAATGGGTCTGATTGATGCGGTCATTGAGGAAGGTGAGGGCGCGCACGTCCAGCCGCAGCCTGTCATGGATGCGCTAAAGTCCTTGCTCACTGAGCAATTAAAAGCGCTCAATGAGATGGATGTTGAAACCCGCTGCGCACTGCGTTATGAAAAGCTCAAATCCTTTGACTCTGAAGTGATGCTGCCTTGCTGATTTGTTGATGAGTCATATCGCAAAATAAAAGTGTTAAAATAAAAACGTGTCATTGTATGGCGCGTTTTTTTATGCATAGGTGATTTATAAGAGGTTGTTTATAAGATTTTGAGCCAATAAATTATCCAATCATCTAAGCGCTCAGACATTCTCCGCTACTTTTTAACTACTACGATTTAAACACTTTAAAAAAATAACTTTGCATTGAGCGCTTTATCGCCATGTATCTGACGTATTTGGATTTACTATAATTAGCAGCACAATTTCTATACGACGTACATATGTCAAGGCTCATGATATTTTGCTTGCTATCAACAAGGCTGATTATGACCAGTAGCGCAATTATTCCCTCTCCTATTAAGCCAATAGCGACGCTACCAACTGACGATGATTTGGCGCAGGTATTGCTGAGTAGTCTGACAGAATACAGCGCGCAGCTGCATGGCCGGCGCGTCTGGCTGGCCTGTAGTGGTGGGCGAGACTCTTTAGCGCTGGCGGCGCTGTGTGTCCAGCTATATCATCATGGCCGCTTGCCGTTTTTGCCGCAGTTACTGCACGTCGATCATGGTCTGCAAGCAGATAGCGGCGTCTGGGCGCAGCACGTCGCACGTTGGGCCACCGTGCAAAATCTGCCTTGCCAAATCTTGCGCGCACAGGTCAAAGGTCAAGACGAGCAGGCAGCACGGCATGCCCGCTATGAGATGATGCGCGCCGTACTCAACACCGACGATGTACTGCTGCTTGCGCATCACGCTGATGACCAAGCTGAAACGATACTGATGCGGCTGATACAAGGCGCTGGGGTCAATGGGCTATCAGGTATGCAGCCGTGGCGCACGCAGACACAAGGTGGACGGCGCAACGCACTGTGGCGGCCATGGTTGACCGCCAAACGTAGTACGATCAGCCGTTATGCGCAGCGTCTACAACTCCCCTATATTGATGACCCAACCAATGAGGCAGGGGATAACGTCCGTAGTGGTCTGCGCCGCGATATCATGCCAGTTTTGGCCACGTATAACCCAAACGTCATTGATAATATCGCCCGTAGCGCCCAGCTATTAAGTGACGCGCAATCCATCCTCAATGATCAGGCAGTAGCGGATCTGCAGCGGGTAGCAGTCAGTGATTTGCAGCTCGCGTCCGCCCAGCGGGTACTAGATATAGCAGCGCTAAACACGCTGCCGCCATACCGTCAGCGCCAATTGCTGCATCATTGGCTTACTCAAGATGAGCCGTTGCCACCCACAAAGCAGCTGGTAGATGCGGTATTTGGCCTTAGCCGGCGTCAGGACTCTAACCACCAAACCGCGCTTTTTTGGCAAGCGGGTCTACAGTCTTACGTCATTCGCCGTTATCGTCAGCGGCTGTATCGTATAAGTAGCGACTGGCTGGATTGGCTGACGTTACCGATGGGTAAGGTGGAGCATGTAATCTCTGATCTGACAGCTGAGGTGGCTAGTACACCTGCTATCAGACCGCAGCCTATCTTGATGACATTACGCAGTGACACACATTTCGTTTGGCAAGCTAAGATTTGGCCTCATGCTTTGGCTGCTTTATTGGGTGGTGACAGAAGCGGCAGTGCTACGTTCAGTAAGGACATGTTAAGCAAAGACACGTTAAGCAAGGGTACGCTAACAGGTAAGCTTGCCAATCATCAGGGTGCAATGCGTCTCTCGTTTGCGCCGTTAGCGCGGCAGCAGCGCGTGCGCACGGTGTCCATGCCGCGGCCACAAGCGGGCAAAAAACTATATCAAACGCTGGGCATACCAGTATGGCTGCGGGAAAGCTTGGTGATAGTAAGCGTCGACTTTAGTCATTCAAAAGACGGACAAGACGATCTGATCGAAAACGCAGCTGCCGTGCCTATCTTATTGTTGTCACCTTTTGATTGTTGGATATTGCGCACAGATATCATGCGCGTAGAGAGTAATCATCCAGCGGCGCTTGATGAGATAGCTGAGGGTGTCGTTATTCAGATTATGATATAAAAGTCGCGCCAGGCAACAACGCCAGCAACACCAAAGCTGCGCCAAAATCCGTTCAGATAGAGGCGATCACTCTATCAGTCAATGAGGCGTCAAGCGGGCAAGTAAGCCGCTGAATTTATCAAACGATGCCAGTAGCAGTATGGTAAACTGAGTGTCATTTTCCCTAGCAGTATGTTAGTTTGAATACTTTTGGATTTTTGCGTAGGAGACAAGTATGTCAGTATTAGATAATAAAAAAATCAGCTTTATCGGTGGCGGCAACATGGCGCAGGCGCTGAAGCCAAGCTTGATTACAGTCGCTGACCCTAGTAGCGAGGCGCGTGAGCAGCTATCTGCTAAAGGACTAAACACTGTCGACCCAACCGCCGATGCCACAGCTGCTGTTATCGGTGCTGACATTGTGGTATTGGCCGTCAAGCCGCAAGTGATGAAAGCGGTGGTGAGCGGCTTTGCCGATGCGCTAGATCAGCAGCTGGTGATTTCGGTCGCGGCAGGTCTGTCGACGGCTTTGTTGACAGACATGCTCGCCGGCTATAGCAATATCGTGCGCGCGATGCCAAACACACCGGCGATGATTCAGATGGGCGCGACTGGCTTATATGGTACAGACACTATCTCTGCAGAACAAAAGCAATTGGCAACGGCGGTGATGGAAGCCTCAGGGCTAGTCATGTGGGTCGATGATGAAGCACACATGCATGCGGTCACGGCTGTTTCAGGCTCAGCGCCTGCTTATATGTTTTACTTTATCGAGTCGATGGTTGATGGTGCAGTCGCGCTGGGGTTGGATAAAGAGCAAGCGTCAGCACTGGCCATGCAGACCATGCTAGGCGCGGCAAAAATGGCGATGAATAGTGATGACGCACCAGCCGAGCTGCGCCGTAAGGTCACCTCGCCAAATGGTACGACGCAAGCGGCTGTCGAGTCTATGCAAGCCAACGAGATTGGTCGTCAAATCATTGAAGCCATGAAAGCCTGCTATGATCGCAGCCAAGCGCTGAGCGAAGAGATGAGTAAATAATCGCTGACTACTGTTTCTCTATCTTGGGATATGTCAGGCATGATGGCATATCTCATTTATAATCAAAAAACGCCTGATAAAGACATTCGTCTTCTTAAAATCCGTTAATAACGTCACATTGAGTAGCGCTTCATGAACAACATGTTATTTCAAATCTTTGATTTGGTCACCACTTTCGCCATGATATTGGTGTTTATTCGTTTTATGCTGCAGTTTGCTGGTATGGATGCTCGTAACCCTATGATTGCCCCTGCTTATAAAGCGACCCATATCGTCGATGTGTTTGGGCGTATTTTTCCGACCGTCGCGCAAGGCCGTATCAGCATTGCCGCCATTGTACTGATGTTTTTGATTCGTCTGATCGATATCTCTGGCAAAGCTGCCTTAATGCATAAAGGCATTGCGCCGGTGCCGTTGTTTTTTACGGGTACCACCAGCTTATTATTAGACTTTTTGCGTATGTGTCGCTACTTGGTCATCGGCTCTATTATCGTCAGCTGGATTGTGGTGTTTACCCAGTCTCAGCATCCGATTATCGGTATTATCATCGGTCTGGCCGAACCTATTTTGGCACCGTTTCGCCGCATCACGCCAAACTTAGGAATGCTTGATTTGTCACCGATGGTGGCTTTTTTGGCGTTTTATTTACTCGAGATATTCATCGGTGGTTTGGCCGCCAGCTTTATGCCAATGTTGGGTTAACACTAAAACGCTGCGCTGTTAATTAGCCTGAGTGAAGGGCGCTCTATCGATATAGAGCGCCCTTTTTGTATATATTTATTGGATATGTGAATAACTGACAAAACGATTGGGTATCAATTGGGCGGCGTCATCGTCAGGGTGCGGGACGTCAGCGGCGCGTAGCGTCTGAGTGATCCAGTTATCTGCCGCTTTGACGGCGTCAATCAGCGCATCGCCCATGGCTAAGCGTCCAGCGATAAAGCTGGCAAGCGAGCAGCCAGAGCCATGAAACTCGCCTTTTAGGCGTGGCAAGATACTCTGATGTACCATCTCACCATTGATATACAGATACTGCTCGATATCGCCGCTGTCGAAGTCATGGGAGGTTTTTACCAAGACGGCATGGGTGCCTTGCGCACACAGTTTTTTTGCAGCGACATGTAGGTCTTGCTCGCCGCTTAGCGCACGCAGCTCATGTGTATTGGGTGTGATTAAGGTGGCGTAGGGGAGCAGCTTGCGAAAGGCGGTGACCAAGGTCTGCTCATCGCCCAAGCTGCCGCCACTATTGGCGACCAGCACAGGGTCTAAGACAAACGGCGTGTCAGCGTCGATGGCTTGCTTGGCAAACAGCTCTGTGAGCATGGCGATATTGTCAGTGGCGCCAAGCATGCCAGATTTTATGGCACGGACCGGCAGATCTTCGAGCACGGCGACGGCTTGATCCTTGACCAAACTGGCCGCGCATGCCTCAAACCCAAACACTTGTTGCGAGCTTTGGATGGTTATGGCGGTACAAGCGATGGCAGCATGGGCGCCGGCTTGGCCGATGGCCTCGATATCCGCTTGTAGTCCAGCGCCGCCTGAGGGGTCCAATCCTGAAAAACACAGTACCACGGGTCGCATAACATATCCTTTTATTTATAAGAGCGATCAGAAAACTGATAAATACTATAGCCAGCCAATAAGCAAAAAGCCAGTATCAGAATAGCGTTAACCTGTTTTAAATAAGCAGCGTTCTATAGTCGATACACTCTAAAAATGTCATAGCGCTACTGGGATGCTATTTTTAAACGTAGGTTGCGCAGCCTCTGGGAACACAGCACGCAAGTAAAATTTATACCAGTAGCGCGTTTAAATCCATAACAGTTTTATATTCAGCTAACTATACAGACATAAAAAGTACCAGTTTTGCGTTGTATGGATTGTACTTATGGCAGGTGGTTCATTCAAACAAACCAGCCTATTGCAGCCTTAGGGATAGGGGGGTATCTGATGTGTAGATTTGGGCAGTATTGTTGGTCACAATGAGCGATAAAAGCATTTAAATCAATAATTATCATAAAAGCGAGATTAAATATGCCGACAAGGCTTGCAATTCGTTTTGGCTTTGTTATAATACTCGCCCACGACATAAGACGTATCGTTAGCATCGATACTGTATTTGTAAGGCTGTTTTTGAACAGTATTATAAGTGTCTTACTTCGTTCGGTGAAGTGGGTGAGTGGCTGAAACCAGTTCCCTGCTAAGGAACCATACGTGTAAGCGTATCGAGGGTTCGAATCCCTCCTTCACCGCCATTTATTTTGTTATTATAATAGTGCTAACGCAGTATATCGACGATAAATGATTTTTTAGCGATGACTTCAAAAATAATTTGAAATTATCTTAATAAATCAGTTGACACAAGCGATATTATCTATATAATGACCAACCTAATTTACTGCAATTGTTACTAAACACTGTAGTGAATGATATGCAAAATACGCGCCTGTAGCTCAGTTGGATAGAGCACTTGGCTACGAACTAAGGGGTCGGGAGTTCGAATCTCTCCAGGCGCACCATTTGCATACTAGCTTACCTTTTTAAAGCTTAAGCAAAACCTAAAATAATCGCCTGTCTTATGACATTTTGGCGATTTTTTTGTGTCTGTCATTTTTATACCTATCATTTGCGCACAATACATACAAGTAGCAGGTGGCGCATACGTCTTTAATCATCAAAGGTACGATAAGCGTTTGAATTACGGTACAATAGCGCTACTATTCACTGCTTGCTATGAGCTTGTACCATGTCAAAGAGTTTATCCAAACGCCCGCCAAAAACTGTGCCTAAATCCTCTGCGCCCAAATCATCTTCGTCCGGCGCGCCTGTGCAGCAAGACCCAAATGAAGCCCCTAGCATTGCCAAACCCTTAACTCGGGTGGTGGCGATTTTGTATGATGGTATGCTGATTTTGGCGCTGTTGTTTTTGGTCGGTACGATGTTGACGGTGATTGGGACTTTGCTGACCATGGAGACTGGTACCGAATCGTCGCAAGCGCAGTCGC
>NZ_JAPEHS010000094.1:0-9744 GCF_028823565.1 Psychrobacter sp. A3 | reverse complement strand
GATTTTTTCTTTATTAACAGGCTTAGTGCTAGAATGGCTATCACGATTACTAGCGTCGCCGCCACCGCCACAAGCGCTCAAAAAAAGCGTTAAAAAAAACGCCGTCGCAAGATTCATTGATGATGTATTAAAAGGCATTTTTTATCCTATCAGTCGCCGCTCATATATAGATCAATACAATCGCTACGAAGCGTCAACATATTGACCTTAATCATTAATAGCACAGCGATTATTCAATTGTATCTATATTGTAATACAGTCAATGAACTTTTGCTCATCATTTTTATCAGTAATAAAAATAAAAAAGTATACCTCATCAAATAAAATCATTAAAACTTACAAAACGTAAATTAATTACCTTAGAATCGACTAAAAAATACTCGCTGTCAGTGCCATGGTTGAATGTGCAACACGCCCTAACATAACCAGCATAGTCGGCGTTTAGCATTCGCTCTCCAGCGCCTTTCTTATAGGGGCAAAGCTGCGGCGATGCTCTGGTAACACACCAAGCGTCGCAACGGCTGCCATATGAGCGCGCGTTGGATAGCCTTTGTGTTTGGCGATGCCATATTCAGGATATTGCGCATCTAATTCATACATGGCCTTATCACGGCTCACCTTTGCCAATATACTGGCCGCGGCGATACTGGTATGACGGCCATCGCCCTTGACCCATGCTTGACAGTCGAGCATGGCGGGCGCTATACCTGCCTTGGCAAGCTTACTAACGTCTAAATCAGGGCAGCGATTGCCATCGATTAACACTTCGATAGAGCGATGACCGACAGCGGTCAAATGGGCGGCAACTGCTTGTAGCAACTCCTCGGTACACAAACGCATACCGAGCATCGTCGCCTGCAAAATATTGATTTGGTCGATGACGGCGGCCGGTATCTCCGCGATGATATACCCAGCCGCATACTGCTGCACCAAGGGGTAGAGCCTGTCACGCTTTTTTTCACTCAACTGTTTGGAGTCGGTCAATACAGACAGCGGGGTATCCTTTAGCGGCTGCGCTTCTATGAGCCCCGACCACGCGGCAGGTAGTAGCGCCGCGGCGACATTGACAGAGCCTAGCAAAGGCCCGCGGCCAGCTTCATCGACACCTATCTGTAGTGGCAAGACCGCGTCCTTTGTCGTCTGCCCATATTGGCTTTGTAGCTCCGAGGTATGTAGTTGACCAGACAAATGAATGGGCGCTGCTAGTTGAATATACTGACCTTTGATATCGACTTGCTCAATACGTATATCAATTGGTGTCAAAGGTTGGGCACTACTAGATGGGTTACTCATAACACTGCTATATCTTTTTTTGAGGGGTGAAAGTTGGACTTGGTGACATTGCCTTTAGCGTGGCTTTTAGCATTGTTCTTAGTATGATTTTTAGTATTTTGTCATAACAGTGCTGCCATAAGGCACAGATGACATGTGTTATTGCTGATGGTTTTGCTTATACCATTGCTCGATGACGCTGTTTGCCGGCTCATGGTTGCTCTGCTGCTGTAATAGCTGTTTGGTGGTAAGCAGATCGCTCATTTGCTCGGCATAGGCGCGTGGCTGTAATAAACGCATCACCGTACGGCAGATATTATCCCCACTCGCCTGCTCTTGTATCAGTTCAGGCACTATCGCGGCATCTGCTAGGATATTGGGCAACGCCACATAAGGCACTTTTACCAGACGCTTGGCGATCTGATAGGTCAGCTGATTTAACTGATAAATCACCACCATCGGTCGCTCAAGCAGCATTGCCTCTAGTGTCGCGGTGCCTGAGGCTAGCATCACCACATCGGCTGCTGCCATCGCTTGCTGACTAAAGGCTGGCTGGCTATCATCGTATACCACCACAATAGCGGCGCGCAGCTGCTCTGAGCGTTTATCGATGACATCCTGCACGATATATTGATGGTTTTGATCCACAGTAGGGATGATAAAACACAGTTTTGGGTCCAGTAATATCAATTTTTGAATACCATCGAGCATCAAAGGCAAGATGGCGGTAATCTCCCCGCGCCGCGACCCTGGCATCACGCAAATGAGCTGACTGACTTCATCAAAACGATCAATAAAAAACTGCTGCAAGCCATCATTGTGCCAGACCAGCTCACTGCGGCGCTGATTGATAGGTGTCGCGAGTAGCCCTTGATCTATGGTGCGTAACAGCGGATGACCGACACAGACTGCTGGGTGGTTATGACGCTCATAGACTGGCAACTCAAACGGAAACAAGCACAGCACCAAATCGGTGGCTGCTTTGATATTATGGATACGCGACTCACGCCATGCCCAAATAGAAGGGCTGACATACTGAACACAAAAAATCCCTTTGGGCTTTAGTTTTTTTGCGACCCGCAGATTAAAATCAGGCGCATCGATACCAATAAACCAGTCGATAGCAGCGTTTTGAAACGCTACTAATAACTCACGGCGTGCCTTTAGCAAATCTGGCAGTTGTGCCATCACCTCAATCAGCCCCATAACAGCCAATCGCTCTAATGCAAAGATGCTTTGTAATCCTTGTGCTTGCATCTTGGCGCCGCCGACACCGACCCAAACAATATCATCGCGCAGATTGTTCATCTGCTGCATAAAGTCAGCACCCAAGCTATCGCCTGACACCTCACCTGCGACGATACCGATGACCAGTGGACCCGCGTTTGACTCAGGTACCAAAAGCTCAGCCGTGCTTTGACTCTCAAGCGTCTGTACCGCTGCGTCTGGCGTCACACCAAGGGAGTGGTTAAGGGTAGCAAAATCTGTCATGACAAGCTCTCGATATGAAGATGATAAAGGTACGATAAAAACAATTATAAAATATAACATATGTCAGTGGCCATAAGGCCTGATAACGCTAATAACGATGCTCATTGACGCTGCCATCATACGTGACGACGGCCAAAATAGCTAAATTGACTCACAAAAACCACGCGCCGCCTGTTTTTATATCCAACGCAGGCGTCACAATGATAACTGGATTTTAGCTTCCTCATTCCAGTTATCAGTTAATTAACTATATGATTGCCCTTGTCAACCAGCGCTTTTGTCCGCATAATGAATATCCCTATAAATCAGCTAGACGATATATAACCATGACAACACCAGTTACCCATAATGCAGATATTGACGACGTGAATATTGAAAAATTCATTCCTTTGATCACTCCCGCTGAGCTAAAAGCTGAGCTGCCTTTGTCAGACAAAGCTTATAATACCGTCCTAAAAGGTCGCAACACTATCCAAGATATCTTGGACGGTAAAGACAAGCGCTTGTTTGTGGTCGTCGGCCCCTGCTCTATTCACGATATTAAAGCCGCTCACGAATACGCCGATCGTTTGGCGGTATTGGCAAAAGAGCTCGAAGATAGCATATTTGTGGTGATGCGTGTCTATTTTGAAAAACCCCGTACAACGGTGGGCTGGAAAGGCATGATCAACGACCCTGACATGAATGACAGCTTTGATATCGAAAAAGGCTTGCGTACGGCGCGTAAGCTTTTGTTAGATCTCAACGAAAAAGGCTTGCCGTGTGCCACCGAGGCCTTGGACCCAAATACGCCGCAATACATGCAGGATTTGATCAGCTGGTCAGCCATTGGTGCGCGTACCACTGAAAGCCAGACACACCGTGAGATGAGCTCAGGTTTGTCTTGTCCAGTGGGTTTCAAAAACGGCACCGACGGTGGAATGACAGTCGCGGTCAACGCCATGCAAGCGGTCAAAGAAGGCCATAGTTTCTTAGGTCTATCAGCAGATGGCAAAGTCTCTATCATCAAATCAAAAGGCAACCCTTACGCTCACGTGGTATTGCGCGGTGGTAATGGCAAACCAAACTATGATGAAACGGCGGTAGCACAAGCCGAAAACGCACTGGCCAAAGGCAAAACCAATGGCAAAATCATGATTGACTCAAGCCATGCCAATTCAGGTAAAGACCCATATCTACAACCAATGGTCATCGCGAACGTCGCCGAACAAATCCAAAACGGCAACAAATCCATCATCGGTATGATGATCGAAAGTCACCTTAAAGGCGGCAATCAAAAGCTGACCGCCGACTTAAGCCAGCTTGAGTATGGCAAATCTATCACCGACGGCTGCTTGGATTGGGACAGTACGGTCACAGCTCTATACAAGCTGCGTGATATGGTCAAAGACGTCTTGCCAAATCGCTAACTCTCAATGCAAAGAGCTATCGTCTAGCTAGCACGCTCAGCATTGATACTGTGATACGCTAAAAAAAGCCCGCCCGATACGCATATCGGGCGGGCTTTTTATGATAGTCAGTTGAAAATAAAACTGTTATATAAATTTAAACGCGCTTTTTAGAGTGCATCGACTATATCCTATCCTACTCACCTGCAGACCCAAGCACACTCTCTAAACTCTCAAGTACATGCTTAGACGATACCTGCTTTTGTAAATCAAGCAGCTGCTCATGCGCCATCTGACGGCGCGGCTCAGCCAAAGTGTTCCAGCGCGCCAGCACTTGTAATAAGCGCGATGACAATACTGGATTGGCAGTATCCAGCTTTTTGATGACACCAGTATAGATATCCAGTCCATCAGCTGTCCAGAGTACGGTAGGCTGCGAGGCAAAGGCACCGACGACCGAGCGGACACGGTTGGGCGTATTCCAATCAAAGTCCTTGTGGGTAAGCAATGCAGTAATGGCCTCAGGGGTGACCGTATCGGCAGATGACTGCACACTAAACCACAAGTCAATGACCAAATCATTGTCTTGGAAGCGCTCATAAAAATCTGCTAGATATTCATCAGCTTTTGCCAGTTGATGATTGACCATGACCTTTAACGCGCCAAAACGCTCTGTCATACAGCTGGCATTATCATACTGCCGCTGTGCCCATTCAGCAGCCCCATCAACGTTGGCGGTCACTGCCATATCGAGTACCACATTACGCAGCGCACGTGCACCACGAGCATCGGCACTGTCTTGATACGTCTGTATGGGTAGCTGCTTATAAAGCTTTGCCCACTCATCTTTTAATGCCAAAGCCAGCTGTTGATATAAACCTTCACGCTGCGCTTTGATCGCCTCTGGGTCATAGTCCTGCGGTATGGCAGAAGCCAGCTCCTGCGCCGATGGAATATCCAGTAAGCGTGCCGCCAGCATCGCATCCTCGGCGGCAAGCACAGGCAATGTCTGCGCCAGTGCATGCAGATAAATATCTGGGCTACTTTTCTCGCCTTTGTTTTGTAGCAAGATACGATTGACCAGCATCTGCGTCACTTGCCAGCGGTTAAAACCATTGGTCTCGTGCTCAAGTAAAAACGCCAAATCAGCATCTTGATAAGCATAGTTGAGCTGCACAGGCGCACTAAAGTCACGTAATAGCGATACCACAGGCTCGCTGGTCACATTTTCAAAGACGAAGGCTTGTGTTTCTTGATCAAGTAGCAACATACGCTCGGCGACGATATTGCCAGTATTTCGATCAAACAGTGCCGTCGCTACAGGTATCGGCAGAGGCTTTGGCGCATCAAAACCTGCGACATGGCGAGTTTTTTGACTCAACGTAATGGTCAACGTCTGCGTGTCGCTGTCATAGTCTTGGTGCCCTGTCACCACAGGCGTACCAGGCTGGCGATACCAGTCGATAAAGTCCTCAATCTTACTATCGGTAATACTGAGCGCAGATAAGAAGTCCTCCACCGTCACCGCTTGCCCATCATAACGGCGAAAATACTCATCTGTCCCTTTTCGGAAGTTGACTGGCCCTAGCGTATTGGCAATCATACGCACGATTTCAGCGCCTTTTTCATAGACAGTCGTCGTATAAAAATTATTAATCTCAACAAAACTCTCAGGGCGCACAGGATGCGCAAGCGGCCCTGCATCCTCAGCAAACTGATGCGCGCGTAAGGTGGCCACATCATCGATACGCTGTACCGCGCTTGATTGCTGATCGGCAGAAAACGACTGATCACGGTACACCGTAAGGCCTTCTTTTAGACACAGCTGAAACCAATCACGGCAGGTAATGCGGTTGCCCGTCCAGTTATGAAAATACTCGTGGGCGATGATAGATTTGACACTAAAACTGCGCGCATCTGTAGTCGTCTCAGGACTAGATAGCACACAAGCGGTATTAAAGATATTTAGGCCTTTGTTTTCCATCGCGCCCATATTAAATTGACTGACAGCGACGATCATATAACGGTCTAAATCATAAGCGCGGCCATAGTTGATCTCGTCCCAGCGCATGGCGTCTTTTAGCGCCTGCATACCGACATCACACTTATCGATATCGGCAGACTTGGCATAAAGCTCAAGCGTCACCTCGCGCCCTTCACTGGTGGTGTATGAATCCGTCAGCACATCCAAATCAGCGATGACGCAAGCAAACAAATAGCTTGGCTTGTTGGTTGGGTCATGCCAGATGGCATAATGACGGTCTGGTGTACCACTGACGTCGCCCGCCTCTACCAAATTACCATTGGCCAGCAGCGTTGGATAACGTTTATCCGCCTCCAAGCGCGTGGTAAATACCGCCAGCACATCAGGACGATCTGGATAAAAAGTGATCTTACGAAACCCCTCAGGCTCGCACTGAGTGACAAACATGGTATCATCGCCACTGCCCGCCATATATAGCCCCTCAAGCGCTGTGTTGGTCTGCGGACAGATGCGCACTTGTATCTCTAAAGTAACGTCATCAGGGGCATTTGCTATCGTCAGTTTGCCTGCCCTATGTTGATAGCGCTCGGAGGGCAATGACTCGCCGTTCATAGTGATTGCCAGTAGCGCCAAATCCTCACCAAATAGCACAAGATCCCCTGCACTTTGGCGCACCATCTGTAGCGTGCTAGCTACCTGCGCGTGGTCTTCATATAGCTTGATATCCAAATCGACCGTTTCGACAGCAAAGCTTGGCTTTTGATAGTCTTTTAGATTGATTTTGCTGGGTGCTTGCGGTGGCACATCAGGCATTTCAGGGTTGATAATTTGGGTATCTGTTTCAGCAGTAGACATGGGGGTTCCTATTGTTATTTATAAAAAATACGTGTGATTAAAATTCCTAGCGCTTCCTAACCTTAACACCTAAAAGCCCTGTGTTAGATTTTAAGTTTTTTAGGTTTTTTACGTGGTTTAGCTGTTTATTTTTTAGCTACATTGGCCTAAATCACCAAATTTCAAGAGCAGCTCCCTAGATTGTGGCGCTGATAATCCGTGGCTTATAGTCAAATTTAAATAAGTCAGTTACATAGCTGGCTTTGGTAAAAATAGTAAGTTTAGTCGTTCCAAGCCTCAATTTTACATTGGATAATGCATACCAAAATGATTTAATAAAGGCCCTGACGATTACCATTTGAGAAACGGCCTATCATATGACAAAGCAATCCACGCGTCGCGCACAGGTGACGCTACCTTTATTAATAGCTTATATCGATGCGCTATTGCCCACTCTAGCACAGGCAACTGATGCGCAGACAAACACTCAATCAGACAGCAAAAGCACCAAACATAAAATCGACGATAAGCCCGAGCTACTGCCCAATCTACTGTGGGTAACCGAAGACAAAAACACGCTAGCGTTATTAAATACCGCGCTTACCAACCATGCTGCTTTTCAAGTCAGCGATACCGCACAGCCCGCTGACAAACTTGCCTCATCGACCTTACTGGCGCTCAGCCAACAGCCAGTATCTGAGCGGTATGAGCTGGTGTGTTTTTGGCTGCCGACGCTATCAGCAGAGCAGCTACAGCAGTATATCCCATTACTCATGCGCTATCGCGACCTATACGCCGCCCATCTACTCATCGCCCTTGAGCACAATATCGACTTACAACCCTACGGATTTACCCCGTTTGATATATTACAGACTTCTACTTTGACAGAAGATACCGACCTATCAGGTGCCGATATGACCCAGATGCCTGCCGCCGCCCATGCTCTTGGGTCAGCGACACTGTGGCAATTTAATCTGTATGACTACAAACAGCTGCCTAACTGGCTCAATGCCGACTACTGGGCAAACCCTGAAAACTGGGACAAGCACCGCTGGTAGTTTGTTTTTCTGCTTCGATATCAGAGCATTTATCAAAACGGCTATATATATAACAAAACGAGCATATCTGATTGTAAATTCTCGAGTTATTTACAGTAATACTACTTACATAAAGTAACACTGAATATATGATAAATGGTAATTGCCTGAGTTTTATCGAAGCAGTTTACAACAACAACGTTAATTAAAAATTTTAGGAGCTCACCATGTCAATTCGTTTTTCTAAGCTTGCAGTTCTCGCTGTATTGTCAAGCGCTATCGCAATCACTACAGGCTGTGCGACCAAACGCGCCACCTCTGAAGTTGTGGTTGCCCCGCTAGGTATCCCAGGCGGTCAAACGGGCTATAATGGTGCCGTCATCGTAGACAACGCCAGCACCGTCGTCACTGGCGCAGACAACCTGCAAGCCGTCGTTTACTTTGCTTTCGATAGCAGCGAAATCACCGCACAAGCGGCCAATGTCCTCAATCAACACGCAAGCTTGCTACGCTCAAACCCAACCGCTGGCGTAGTGATTGCTGGTCATACCGATGAGCGTGGTAGCCGCGAGTATAACATGGCGCTAGGCGAGCGCCGCGCCCAAGCAGCGCGTGACTATCTGACCGCTCAAGGTGTCGCGGTCAATAATATCCGCATCATCAGCTACGGTGAAGAGCGCCCTGCCGCCGCTGGCACCACCGAAGCCGCCTATGCGCAAAACCGCCGCGCGGAGCTGTCTTATTAAGATAAGCCCCATACGCTCGTATTATCAATCGTTATCGTAATACTAAAAAGGCCCAGCAATATCACGTTGCTGGGCTTTATACTTCCTACTCCTACATAAAACCTGCGGCTACACCTATGCCCTTATACTTGACACAAATTCATAATGTGAGGCTTGGTCCTACGACATGGTGTGCCACTGCGCATGTCAACGCCCTTGCCCATAAGCGTATCAATAAACCGCCCTATCTAAGCCGATACGACCTAAACACCCATATAGATGATACCCAGCAATGGCAGTATTGCTGTGAGGCTGCAGACATATCAGCACCTGATCGGGCGCAGCAGCAGCGCCAACTACAGCGGCAAGGCGTACGGCTGTTGTTACAACAGCTACTCATCAAGCTACAGATAGACGATACCTTAGATGAGTCAGCCTTTCCTTATCAGCTTGCTCGTAGCAAATACTACGTATGCTTTAGCCATACAGGCGCAAAAAATACAGACGATACTGATAATAGCAACACTCAACCAACGAGCTGTCTAGACAATCAGGTGGCCGTCATTCTCAGCCAGCATCGTCCTGCTGGCATCGATATAGAAGCAAATGAGGTAGCTTGGCAGGTGGTTCGGCGTTTTTATGCTGATAAAGAAAAGGCAGTATTGCAACGACTGCCTGCATGGCAGCGTGACGCAATCGCAAAGCGGCTATGGCAAATAAAAGAAAGCTATATCAAGGTATATCAATACACCCTCGCGCAAGGGCTGGGTATCGACTACGCTTATCTGATTGAGGATTTGATAGACGGCGTGATAGACGACCATCATCTGATGACTGTGGTGGATAAAAAAACAGGGTACCGTGTCGCCATCATTCCTAGGCAGCATGTTGTACTGGTGTTTTGACGAGGATCTATGGCTAACATTTAAAGCATTGCATATCCTCTATTTAATCGCTAGCATCTTACTACTTGTTATTAGGGCGTGTTGAACATTCAACCATGGCACTGACAG
>NZ_JAPEHS010000093.1:0-9813 GCF_028823565.1 Psychrobacter sp. A3 | reverse complement strand
TTCATTGGCATGCGGGGTTTCGTCGATATCGACACTCATGACCGTAAAGTCCAGCTGCGCTCTAGACAACAGCTCACGACGACGCGGCGAGCCGGACGCTAAAATAATATCCATTATTCATCTCTTATTATATAAATTTGTCTGATTGTATAAACTTGTGGGCTGACAACGCTTGCAGATAAGGTCATAAATACGGTCATGTTGATTCGTTTTAACATTTCGTGAGGGCGTATTTTGCTAGCAGCACGCACAGTGAGCGCGCTTGTCTTATAGGGTGATCTACTCGCTCATGGATGCGTCAGTATCAACGTATCAACGCGCAAACTTACGTAGCACCAAAAGCACCAAAGGCCAGCTAAGAATACTCATGACTAATGACAAAGCGGACTGAGCGACAAACACATTTTGGATAAACATTTGCAATATCCACAGCGTCAACTGAAAGATCAGCAAACTAAAACTGGCAAGTAGCCACGCGCTCCATGTATTTAATTGTCTGACATAAATACTGGTGACTTTGATAACAAAAGCGACCAGCACAGCAGCAAAGGCTTGCTGACCTAAATGGGTATCCATCAACAAATCGGCAATGATACCCACCGTAAAGGCAGTAAAGATACCGACATAGCGCGGCTGAAACAACAGCCAAAAAATCAGTACCATAATCATGACCATGGGTCGCAAGGTGGCCATACTGGGGCTTAATGGATAGACATTGAGGGATGAGGCCACGACGATACTGACAATAATGACAGCAATCAGCAGTACTGTTTCATTCTCAGAATCAGGATACGACATGAGCACTTACCTTAATGAGACGTAGCGGCTGCAAACGCCAAACGATGAGATACCTTCTTAGGCTTAGGCGATAGCTAATTGATGACGGTATTGTTTTTATTGATCAGCTTGTCTTGCAATATCAGTACATAGGCATTGTCAATAAAATTGGCAGTGGGTGTGACCTCGATGCTTCTAAAGTTATCCGCCTGCGTGTCCTCGATCTGAGCGATACGGCCAACGCGATACCCTGCTGGGATACGGCCACCCAACCCTGACGACACCAGCTCATCCCCCACCCGCACATCTGAGGTTTTAAACACATAATCCAAGCTCAAAGACGTCGGGATGCCTTTGCCTGTTACGATGGCACGCTGACCGGTACGTTTGACCGTCACCGCCACAGACTGCTGCTCATCGGTGATTAGTAGCAATCGGCTGGTGTTGGGATAGACATTGATGATTTGCCCCAAAATACCATCTTCGTCGATGACCGTCTGACCCACCTGTACGCCATCTTGCGCGCCTTTATTGATGACCACAATTTGCCTGAGCAAGTTGGTGTCGGTACCAATCACTTGCGCCAAATTAAGATCAAACTGCTCAGGCTTGGTGGTCGACAAAATGCCTTGCAAGCGAGCGTTTTGTGCCAAAATATAGTCTTGCTGCTGCAGCTTGGCCTGCGCGTGGATCAGCTGTGATTTTAGCTGCATGTTTTCGCGGCGCAAGGCTTCTTTGGACTGCAAACTACCACTAGCCCAGTGCTGAGCATAACTCGGCAACAGTGACAGCTGGTAGATGGGCTGCATGGCGGCATGGCTGGTATTACGGACAGGGTTAAACCACTCTGTGTTTTTGCTATCAAACCACATCAGTATCGAAGCGACTATCAATACAATGGCAGTCTTACGAAGTGATAACGGCTGACGGGCAAAAATACTTGGAATCATAAGAGGTCTAATTAGCAATTTTAAAATAAGCAAGGATATGGCCTTGCTTTTCATGGCTTGAGCGTACTTTGTACTTATTACTGAGATGACAGGCCGCGCATCAGGCCACCTTACTTTCACCTTTTTTCACTTCACTATAAAGCGATACCCTTATTAGGGTCTTTTGAACATGATGGATACTGACACGCGCTCTACCGGCATCGTCAGCGCACGACTAGTATCACCCCAGCCATGCGCCTGCTAAAGCTGTTTAGACAAAAATCATGTTTAGGCTTTTGTTATTGATAAAATCAAGCGCAATACCACCGCCGCGGCTCACGCAGGTCAATGGGTCTTCGGCGACTGTCACTGGTAGACCGGTCTCTTTGGAAATAAGCTTGTCTAAATCACGTAATAGCGCACCGCCCCCTGTCAAGACAATACCGCGCTCAGCGATGTCTGATGATAGCTCAGGTGGCGTTTGCTCGAGTGCTGCTTTGACCGCACTAACGATACCGCTTAATGGATCGCTAAGCGCTTTTTGTACTTCTTCTGAATTGACGGTAAAAGTCTTTGGCACACCCTCTGCCATGCTACGACCACGTACTTCTACCTCTAGCTGGCTGTCTTCGTTCAGTGCCGAGCCCACTTCTTGTTTGATACGCTCAGCCGTCGTCTCACCGATGACGCAGCCATGGGTACGGCGTACGTGGGTGATAATAGCCTCATCAAACATATCGCCGCCGATACGAATCGACTCGGCATAGACGCAGCCTGATAATGCAATCACGGCAATCTCAGTGGTGCCGCCACCGATATCCACTACCATCGAACCGCTGGCTTCATGGACAGGCATGCCAGCACCGATTGCTGCTGCCATTGGCTCCTCAAGCAGCAATACTTTATTGGCGCCCGCTGATGACACCGCCTCACGTATCGCTTTACGCTCTACCAAAGTAGACTTGCATGGCACACATACCACCACATTTGGCTCCGCCATAAAACGCTTGGCTTTTACCTTAGTGATAAAGTGCTTTAGCATTTTTTGGGTCACCTCAAAGTCTGCAATCACCCCGTCTTTTAGTGGACGAATGGCGGTGATGTTGGCAGGTGTACGACCTAGCATCTGCTTGGCATCGATACCAACAGCGGCGACGGTAGGGTTTTGAGTACGATTACTTCGTAGCGCGACCACCGTAGGCTCGTCAAGCACGACGCCTTTATTAGGAATAAAAATGAGGGTGTTCGCAGTACCGAGGTCGATAGCGATATTATTTGATAAAAATCCAAACAGGTTCATGACTAATATTTCCAGCGTATTACAAATGAGGCGAATGAGGCGAATGAGAGTGACTGAGGCGTTCCTAGTCAGTGTTGAGCAGGTCGTCGATAGACATTACCTGTGGCGAAAATTGAACCTCGCAACAAGTCAAACCTAAGCAATAATAATGAAATGAAAAAACTGAGGCAAATTATACCGATTTGGCTAGAAAAAAACACAGATATTTGCGTCAGTAAGTCAGGATTTTGGTCCTAAATGCTAAAAGTTGTTACAAAGTTTGAAATCGCCAGCAAGACCATTTGACTTCATGAAAGACCATTTAATTCAATAACTAACAAGGCGCTACAGACAGATGATGATTTTGCTCAGTAGCAGGTGCATACTGTAACGTATTTCAGCGAACAATGGGTGAGCATTTAAAAATGAAACACTAACTATACGGTCAGTTTTGTAAATCATTTTAACTTAGTTGATATTATGCATCAATCAAATGCTGTGCTCTGTAAACTTAGGCCAGATGCTTTATAATAAGCCAACTCAAGATACAATCTTATTTAGCAGTCCTCTTATTTTTAGTGGTCACGTCTTGACACCACCCAAATTAACACTAACCAAAACTGTCCTTCATTGGAGAAACTATGTCACAGCAACCAACAACGTCTGACAACAACGTCAGCCGTGAAGAAATCTTAGAAGTTGCCAACCTTGCCCGTTTGGGCGTGGATGACAGCACGGCGAGCAGCTACGCGGACGACATCAGCAAAGTGTTAAAACTGATGCACACGCTAAGCAATGTCGACACCGCAGGCATAAAGCCTTTATCAAACATCCATGAAGCCTGCCAAGAGCTGCGTGCTGACGTCGCCAAACATGATATCGATCGCACGCGCAATCAATCGGTCGCACCAGCAGTCGAAGACGGCCTATATCTGGTGCCACAAGTGATTGAATAACGACTTGCATGACTTTATTGGCTTTATCTTATTTTATGCTATTAACACTTTGACGGACGACACCCTATGTCTGAGATTCATCTATTAAGTACCGAGCAGCTGATTACAGGCTTGCAAGAAAAACAGTTTAGCAGCGCAGAATTAACCGAACACTATATCAAACGTATCGATGCCCTAGACGCTAAGGTCAACAGCTTTATCACCCACACCGCTGAGACGGCGCGCGCGCAAGCGAAAGCTGCAGACGAGATGCGCGCCCAAGGCGATAAACGCCGCCTGCTTGGCGTGCCCATGGCGCATAAAGACATTTTTTGTACCCAAGGCGTGCTGACCACTTGTGGCTCAAAGATGCTACACAATTTTGTCTCGCCTTATGATGCCACCATCGTGACCAATATCGAAAAAGCGGGCATGATCAGCCTAGGTAAGCTCAATATGGATGAGTTTGCAATGGGCTCGGACAACAGCAGCTCTTACTATGGCACAGTACAAAACCCATGGAATTTGGAACGCGTCCCTGGCGGTTCATCTGGTGGTAGTGCAGCCGCTGTCGCCGCCGGTTTTGTGCCTGTGGCGACCGGTAGTGATACGGGCGGCTCGATTCGTCAGCCCGCTTCGTTTTGTGGCCTCACCGGCATCAAGCCCACTTATGGCCGTGTGTCACGCTTTGGCATGATTGCCTATGCCTCAAGTCTCGACCAAGCCGGCAGCATGGGCAAAAGCGCCAAAGACTGTGCCTATCTGCTGCAGCCGATGATCGGTCATGATCCGCGCGATGCCACCTCCATCAAGCACGACATGCCAGATTATGTACAAGACATCCATGATGCAGAGACCGCTGCAGGCGACAAACCCTTTGCAGGACTACGTATCGGCGTCGCCAAAGAATACTTTAGCAAAGGCCTCGACCGCGAAGTCGAACAAGCCGCCCGTGCCGCACTCAAAAAATACGAAGAGCTGGGAGCAACCATCGTCGAGGTCAATATCACCGATCCTGATATCACGTTGGCCACTTACTATATGCTCGCCCCTGCCGAAGCGTCTTCCAACCTATCACGCTTTGATGGCGTGCGCTTTGGCTATCGCTGTGAAGCACCAAAAGATCTGATTGACCTATACACGCGCTCACGCTCTGAAGGCTTTGGCCCTGAAGTACAGCGCCGTATCCTCACTGGTACTTATGCACTATCGGCAGGCTATTTCGACGCTTACTACACCAAAGCGCAAAAAGTGCGCCGCTTAATTGTCAAAGACTTTGATGATGCTTTTGCCAATTGTGACGTCATCGCCAGTCCCACCGCGCCGACCGCAGCTTATAAGCTGGCAGAAGACCTCGACCCTGCGACCATGTACCTAGGCGACGTGTATACCATCGCAGTCAACCTAGCGGGTCTACCTGCACTCAGTCAGCCCGTTGGTTTGACCTCAGACGGTCTGCCGATCGGTTTACAGTTAATTGGTAAGCACTGGCAAGAAAGTCAGCTGCTAACGACCGCTCATCTGTTTCAGCAGCATACCGATCATCATCTACAACACTCACTCGTCGCAAAGGAGATGGTATAATGAACACAGCTACTACGACTGAGAATACCGCTCATAACGACAGCGTTCGTCCCGAATTGTTTGTTGATGGTTACGAAGTGGTCATCGGCATTGAGATTCACTGCCAGCTAAACACTGACAGTAAAATTTTCTCTAGCTCCCCAACTGACTTCGGCCACGAGCCAAACAGCCAAGCCAACATCGTCGATTTAGGCTTACCTGGCGTGCTACCGGTACTCAACGCTGGCGTGGTCGAGCGCGCACTGAAATTCGGTATGGGCATCAATGCCGAGCTGGGTCTTTTTAACACCTTTGATCGCAAAAACTACTTTTATCCTGATTTGCCCAAAGGCTATCAAATCACGCAAATGGCAAACCCTATCGTCGGCAAAGGCTATATCGATGTGGTGGTCAATGAAGGCGAAAAAAACGAATACCCAAAACGGATGGGTATCACCCGCGCGCACCTAGAAGAAGACGCGGGTAAATCAGTCCACGATGCCGTCGATGGCATGACGGGTGTCGATCTCAACCGTGCGGGCACGCCGCTCATCGAAATCGTCTCTGAGCCTGACATGCGCTCAGCGGATGAAGCGCTGGCTTATATCAAGGCCATTCATCAGCTGGTCACTTGGCTGGGTATCTCGGATGCGGTCATGGCAGAAGGCTCATTCCGCTGTGACTGTAACGTCTCTGTGCGCAAACCTGGTAGCGAGCTCGGTACCCGTACTGAGCTCAAAAACCTAAACTCGTTCCGTTTTATCGAGCGCGCCATCAACCGCGAAATCGAACGTCAAATCGACACCATCGAAGACGGCGGCAAAGTCGTGCAGGCAACGATGCTCTATGATCCTGAGCGCGATGAAACCCGCACCATGCGCACCAAAGAAGACGCCAACGATTATCGTTATTTCCCTGACCCTGACTTACTGCCTGTCCGTATCGAGCAGCATACGATTGACAGCATTCGTGCTGCCATGCCTGAGTTGCCTGTGGCTCGCCGTGGCCGTTTTGAGGTAGCACTTGGTCTGTCAGAATATGATGCGCGCATATTGACAGGCAGCCGTCAGCTTGCTGATTATTTCGAAGCTGTGGTGGCAGAAGTCGGCCAGCAAGATGCCAAAATGGCAGCCAACTGGGTGATGGGCGACTTGCTCGGTGCCCTCAACAAAGATGATAAAGACATCACCCACTCCCCTATCAGCGCCAAGCAATTGGCTGGTATGCTGGCTCGTATCAAAGACGATACGCTATCTGGCAAATTGGCCAAAAAAGTCTTTAGTGCCTTATATGAGCGCGAAGGCGGCGACGGCGATGATGCAGCAGATAAAATCATCGAAGAAAAGGGCCTAAAACAAGAAACGGACACTGGCGCTATCAAAGCCATGGTCGAAGAGGTCATCGCCAACAACCAAACGATGGTAGATGAGTATAAAGGTGGTAAGCAAAAAGCCTTTAATGGTCTGGTCGGGCAAGTGATGAAAGCCAGCCGCGGTAGCGCTAACCCGCAGCAAGTCAACCAAATTTTGAAAGAGCTGCTGGGATAGCTCTGCTAATATGGCGATCATACTGGCTATGGATATGTCAAATTTTGGGGCAAATGGGTAGCAAGATAAATAGCCCTTGCAATATGCCTAATTTTGCGTAAAATAGTCAGTCATTCGGGGCGTAGCGCAGTCTGGTAGCGCACCACACTGGGGGTGTGGTGGTCGCAGGTTCAAATCCTGCCGTTCCGACCAAACATCGTAGTTAAAGAAAAAGCCAACCATTGCTATTAATGGTTGGCTTTTTTTATAATTAATAACTTCTTACCAAATACTACAAAGATACCTTCGTAATTGCGCTTAGCGCTTCATTGATGACAAACACTTTAGACTTATAATACGTCATCGATTGACTATAGACTTTTGGTACATGAGCCGCTAGGGTAAACGTACACTGTAATGATGGTTTATCCTATGATCGAGCCGACGGCTCATGGCCCGTTTACTTATCTACATACCGCACCATGGGAAGCTTATCGTCGCCCTTATGTGCGTGATTTGGCGTTTGTACTTGCTTGTCCTAATATCTTAACTCACTGGATCGACTTCTCGCCAGATCAAATTACTCATTCCATCGCGGTTCATAATAGTGAGTTTTGGCTAGCGCAGTTTCAAGCGTACCAGCAGCGCTTAGAGCAGCTTGATAACACTAACGCTTATCAAGATTTGACGCGTTATCTATTATCACGGCCTAGTCCGAATCGCTTAGGTTTTCACTTTGAGGGATTGTTATCATTTTGGCTAGAAGATGGCTTTGTGCGCAAATTACATCCGTACGAGACGCTTGCTAACAATGTGCAGTTGTATAACGGCAAACAGACGACGGGCGAGCTGGATCTGATTTTATACAATCATCAGGACAATCTGACCGAACACTGGGAGCTGGCGATCAAGTTTTTTATGGGGGCACCGCCGTTTGAGCCTGCAAACTGGGTTGGTATCAATTCCAATGACAACTTACAGCGCAAAATGACCCACATGCAGACCAAGCAGTTCCGCGCTGTGTGGGTCGATACCGCTGATCACGGCCAAGTAAAAATCGACAAACGCTACGGTATTATCAAAGGCCGCTTCTTTTTGCCGCTCAATATCTATGGCTTTAATAAACCAGATTGGCTAACGCGACGCCGTCAGTCTTGCGACGCTCGATACGGACACTCTGCGGCGCGCGTACTATATTGAGTGGTTTACCAAACGCAGCTTTTATGACCGTTACGCCAGACGAGCGCTTGCACAGGCTTGGTCAGAGAAGAGCATGCCAAAGACAGGGCTATATTTTGAAGGTGACAGACCAATTGTCATTTATCCGAGGCAGTGTGAGTAGCCCGCACCCTCAATCCGAGAGGACAGTTTTAATCACGACCAACAACCATCATTATCAGTACGTCTCAATCACCTGCATCAGCTCATATCTGAGCATATCCGCGCTTGGCATACGCTCAGCGTGAAAGCGCACGATAGGGATACCTGCGCTAGCAAGGGCTTTGTCCTTTTTGTCATCGGCTTTTTGGCGTGATTTGCTGCTATGTGTCCAATCATCAAGCTCGATAGCCATTAAGGTGGTCTGTGCGTCGATATCGACGATGACATAATCGACACTCTGACGACAAATGCGGTTAAACCAAAAGCTACGCTCGGAGGTCTCATCGCTATTGGCTTCAATGATTCGCGACAGCTGCACCTGCACAAATATGTGATACTCGGGCAAGGCGTTTTTTAATTTTTTAAAAAAAATCACCTCAGTATCAGTCATGATAGGCGTCGGTGCAAATGGCCAAATGGCCAACTCATCACCGCGCACAGGCTTTGGCTCAGGCTCGGTGCTTTGACGCTTTGAGGATAGTTTTGGTAACGTAATTAGCCCTAAAAACCCAACAGCCAATATTAAAAATACAACGCCAAACGACATGGTTTTACCTTATAAAATAAACAAGTGATTACCCAAGTTCCAGCTGCGACGGTTCACAAGCACAGCTGGGTATTTGAATAATCACGGCAGGTCAACCTTTTTAGGCTGACAGGTGATACAAAAACAGAATAAATGCGCAGCATGGTAGCGAAACCTACCCAGCCGAGCAATCAATAAAACAAAAAACACGACATCTAGTGTCGTGTTTTCTCATATCATCGAAACAGCGAAGGCGTCTGTACTCACTATTAGCACTCACTACCAGTGGCGATACATTAGTCGCGGTTTAGCGCCAGTATAATACCCAAGCGCTGGTGGTGTTTACTTTAGGGTCGCTGTTAATCTTGTCTTTGAGCGCCAGCGCTGCCACTTTACCGCGCTCAGGACCGACGATGACGCGGACACCGCGACTGGTCGGACTGGTCTTTACCTGATACCCTGCTGCCTGAAACTTTTTGGCCAATTCATCTGCTTTGGCCTGATCATTGGCAAGTGCGACTTGCACCCCAAAGCTTCCTTTGGCATCGGTTTCCTTGACCTGTTGGCGGGCATCACGCAGTTTTTGCTGCGCATCACGTTTGGCCTCTGCTGATTTTTTTGCCAATGCTTCTTCTTTTTTGCGCTGCGCTTCACGCGCTTTTTCGGCTGCCGCTGCTTCTCGCTCTAGACGCTGTACTTGTTTGCGTGAGGGAATAGTCAGTGTCTGACCCAGCTGCAGTGAGGTCGAGGGTGACATATTATTTGCCTGAGCCAGCGCTTCCACCGGTACGTTATACTGTCTGGCAAGTTTAATCAGGCCGTCGCCTCGTTTGACTTCATAGTCAGTGGGGGATTTGGGCGGCTCTTTTTTGGCGGCTTCGGCAGCTTTTTCAGCCGC
>NZ_JAPEHS010000092.1:0-9917 GCF_028823565.1 Psychrobacter sp. A3 | reverse complement strand
TGGAACAATTTTAGCGATCAGCAGTGCCTATTTGCGAATGTTCAACACGCCCTAAGATGGCCTATACAAGATAACTTGTACAAAACAATGAGCAGTTACTCAGCATAATCAAGCCAAACCCAGCCGTTTTCTAGCCACTCCATTAAGTCATCGGGATCGATGTCTGCAACATCATCCGCCTGCAAAGCTTCACCATCTGCCAAGCGCTGCAATGTCTGTTTGGCAATAGTATCTAGACCATCTAGGCGTTGACCATTAGCGTACAGGATAAGTTCACCGGCATGTTTATGATAGAGCAGCCGATTGCTATAATCCGCTTGCAGCGCAGCGCCCTCTGATAAGGCCTGTATCAGCTCATCTGTGTCCAGCGTCTCCTCTGGTACCAGCGCGTCATATTGACGCTTGCTGACCACCTCAGATACTGCCTGACGAATGATATCGTCACCACGCTCAGACTGTAGCATGTGTAAGAGCTGCTCTTTGATCGCACTGATACTTTCTGATTGCAATGCGCCAGATGCCTGTAGTGCTTGCGGCAATAGCAGCGGAATAAACAAATCGCTATCGTTGGTGGCGATATCCGCTAAGCTATCGATAATTTGCATCAAATTTGGACGACGGCAGCCAAAAGAAAACGTCAGACAATCATCTTGCGCCACGCCGAAATGCGAGAGTTTGGGCGGCACATAAAGCACGTCACCCGCTTCTAATATCTCATCAAAGATGATGTCGCCCATATCATCAAATACTCGAATCGGCTCATCTGCGACAAACTCCGTATTCTTATCACAGTATTTACCTAGCTGCCAACGGCGAGAGCCATAGCCTTGCGCCAAAAACACATCATAATCATCATAGTGCTTGCCGACCGAGCCGCCCGCAGGCGCATATGAGACCATGATATCGTCACGCTGCCACTGCGGGATAAAGTCAAACGCTTGCCACAGTTGTCCAAGCTCAGGTGACCATTGCTCAAGGTTTTGCACAAGGACTGTCCACTGCGCTGGCAGGTTGTCAAAGTCGGTTTCGCTTAAGGGGCTTTTTTTGAGTTGCCACTGCGGCTCATCGACAGGCTTAGTTGCCGCTTGTGTGAGCAGGCGCGCTGAAGCGTCTTCTTCTAAAGCCAGACCCAGCATATCTTCTGGCTCAAACATACCGATTAGTTGCGGCAGACCTTGCTTGATCAGCAATGGCTTTTTTTGCCAATACTCGTTTAAGAATTGCTCAGGGGTCATATTATCAGGTAAACAAAGGGGTATAGCGCTCATTGGTAAATCCATATAAAAATTAGGAAAAATTAATCGTCAGGATGACTTTATAGGAGAGTTTTAATCGTTTATGATGACTTTTCGATAGCTTAATACAAAGACTATCGGCTTATCTTAAAATTATAGGAAGTTTATGAAAAAGTTGCATTTTATCGTCATCATCGCAAGTATCTTTGTCTTACAAGCCTGTGTGCACAAAGTTGTGACTGTCCCTGCCAAAATAGCCTATAAAACCACCAAAGGCGTGGTCAAAGGAACGGTCGCGGTCGGCAAGGCCATCATCCCAGGCGACAGTGATGACGATGATGATAAAAAGGATAAAAAATAAAACCTTACTGATCACCTATGAGTTTTTAAGACAGTCATAGCATGCAAAGTAAGGTTGTTATTTTGTATGGACTTAGGCGAATGTATAGCCAGTTTGACCAAATAGAGATGAGGCAATTGTGCCTTATCTCTATTGCTTTAAGGTATTCAATTCACCTTAGCAAACTTTATAGCTTTGCTATCCAGTCTTTGATAGCGCGTGCTTGCTCAGCGGCATTACCAGTATAGGTCGCAGGCGTAAGCTCACGTAAGCGCGCTTTGTCGCTATCAGAAACAGCTGCCAGCTCATCACTGTCTACAAAGGTGAGCATCGCCTCACGCGTCATGGCATTGCCACGGGTTAGGGCTTTGAGTTTCTCATACGGGTTTTCGACGCGGTAGCGACGCATGACTGTTTGGATCGGCTCGGCAAGTACCTCTTGCGCTTGCTCCAAGTCGTCATCTAAGCGCTGAGGATTGACTTCCAATTTGCCCACGCCTTTTAGGCACGCATCATAAGCAATCATACTTTGCGCCAGGCCGACACCGATATTACGCAGGACGGTAGAGTCTGATAAATCGCGCTGCATACGTGAAATTGGCAGTTTTTCGCCTAAGTGCGCAAGCATGGCATTGGCCACGCCCAAGTTGCCTTCTGAGTTTTCAAAATCAATGGGATTGACCTTGTGCGGCATAGTAGATGAACCGACTTCGCCGTCTTTTAGGCGCTGCTTAAAATAGCCTAAGCTAATATACTGCCAAATGTCACGGTTAAAATCGATTAATATAGTATTAAAACGTTTGACCGCATCAAACAATTCAGCGATATAGTCATGCGGCTCGATCTGAGTGGTATAAGGGTTAAACGTCAGCTCAAGGCGCTCGGTGATAAACTGCTCAGCATGACTTTGCCAGTCGACTTCTGGATAGGCCGATAGGTGAGCGTTGTAATTGCCGACCGCGCCATTGATTTTACCGAGTAGCTCGACTTGTCCAACTTGCTTGATTTGACGAGCTAAGCGATAAGCGACATTGGCCATCTCTTTACCTAGAGTAGTTGGGCTAGCAGTTTGACCGTGCGTGCGTGACAGCATGGGCTGATCAGCGTGAGTAATCGCCAAGTCAACGATGCTATCGGTCACTTGCTGCATTTTAGCAACCACAAGCTCGCGGCTGTCTTTGAGCATAAGCGCATAAGACAAATTGTTAATATCTTCACTGGTACAAGCAAAATGGATGAACTCTAGGCTGTCCTCTAACTGCTGATTGCCGCGAAACTTATCTTTGATAAAGTACTCAACCGCTTTTACATCATGATTGGTCGTTGCTTCGATGTCTTTGATCGCTTGGGCATCGGTCTCGCTAAAGTCATCGACAATACTATCCAAAAAGGCATTGGTATCTGCATCAAACGCTGATAATTCACCGATGGCATCATTATCTGCTAACGACTGTAACCAGCGGACCTCAACGGTGACACGCGCTTTAATAAGACCAAACTCAGAAAGATAAGGACGTAAGCTGTCAGCTTTTGAAGCATAACGGCCATCGATTGGGGAGAGAGCGGTAAGTGGGGTCATGGTATCGCCTTTGAGTGAACAGAAAGTGAATGACTGCTTACGACAGCAGTAAATTTTGGTGGCGCAATTATAGCAAAAACTGATGCAAAAAAGGGAGTGTCAGCGATATTTCCCACGAATTAATAGTACGTCAAAGACAGATGTCAACGTCAATAGATTTGGGGGAAATTGAATAGAGAGAGGAGTCAAAAACGATTGAGGATCATAATCCAAACGCGAACGGACGACATGACAAGCGGAGCAGTAACGGTTGCTACTGCCGCTTGTCAAAAATTAAACCCTATCTAAAAACCGCAAGGCGCATCAATAGACTCAATCACGCCGCCGCCCAAACACACCTCATCGATATAAAACACCGCAGACTGACCCGGCGTCACTGCGCGCTGCGGCTCATCAAAGACCACGCGTACCTCACTGCCATCAGTATTTGTCGCAAACACACGGCAGGCCTGATCTGGCTGGCGATAACGCGTTTTTGCCATGCAGCTTAAACCTTCGCTAGTAAAAACAGCTTTGGGTGCAGCACCATCGACCCAGTCGAGTTTGTACGCTTGCAGCTCATTGCTCATCAGCATCGGATGCTCGTGACCTTGACCAACGATTAGACGGTTTTTGGCCAAATCTTTTGCCAGTACAAACCAAGGCTCCTCAGGACGATCTTTTACACCGCCAATGCCGATGCCGCCGCGCTGACCTAAAGTATAGTACATCAGCCCATCATGCGTACCGATGATATGGCCATCGTCGGTGACGATATCGCCTTTTTGCGCAGGTAAGTACTGCTGCAAAAAGTCCTTAAAGCGGCGCTCACCAATGAAGCAAATACCGGTTGAGTCTTTTTTCTTCGCGGTCACTAAATCATGATCTTCTGCGATGCGGCGTACTTCAGGCTTCTCTAATTCTCCGACTGGGAATAAAGTCTTGGCTATCTTGTCGCCGCCAACGGCATGTAAGAAGTAGCTTTGGTCCTTGTTGTTATCAAGGCCGCGCAGTAGCTGGGCCACCTCCATGCCTTCGACATTTTTGTAATTAACACTGCGGCGCGTGTAATGACCGGTAGCGATATAATCAGCGCCAAGCGTCAGCGCATAGTCTAAAAACGCCTTAAATTTGATCTCTTTATTGCACAAAATATCGGGGTTAGGGGTGCGGCCGGCTTTGTATTCCGCCAAAAAATGCTCAAACACGCGGTCCCAGTATTCCATCGCAAAGTTGGCAGTGTGCAATTTGATACCGATTTTGTCACAGACCGCTTGCGCATCGGCAAGATCGTCCATAGCCGTGCAGTACTCAGTGCCATCGTCCTCTTCCCAGTTTTTCATAAACAGACCTTCAACGATAAAGCCTGCTTGCTGCAGGAGTACGGCTGATACCGAAGAGTCCACACCGCCTGACATACCAACGATGACCCGCTTCGTGTTTGGGCTATCGATGTCGGCTAAGTTTAGAGGGCGATGGTGAGTGATCGTAGTAGCTTGACTGGATAAATTTTGCGTGGCTGATGTAACTGGCATAACGGAGCGCTCAACAATTTGTGATAACATAGGCGCTATATTATAGCATTGAATTAAAAATCAATGCTTATCAAGCTAATTTCTAGTTTTAAAAATAGCTTAGATGCTTTCATAAAAGTTTCGCTTATGTTGAATAAAATTTTGGATGAACAATGATAAAAATTGGTCAAGGTATTGACGTTCATGCGTTTCATAACAATGGTGAACAGCAACAATATGTCATATTAGCTGGCGTGCCGATTGAGCACACCCATAGCTTGCTGGCGCACTCAGACGGTGATGTGGTGCTACACGCACTTGCTGACGCGCTACTGGGTGCATTGGCGCTCGGCGATATCGGGCAGCACTTCCCTAATACTGATGCCGCGCATGCTGGCCTTGATTCAAGAGTACTGCTACGTTATGTCTATAGCAAAATAGTCGACGCCGGCTACAAGATTGGTAATGCTGATATTACCGTGATGTGTGAGCGCCCAAAACTTGCGCCGCACAATCAAGCGATGCGCGCCAACATTGCCAGTGATTTGCAAACCGATATCAGTAATGTCAGCATAAAAGCCACGACTACTGAAAAGCTAGGATTCGCCGGTCGTCAAGAGGGCATTATGGCCAGTGCCGTGGTATTATTGCTCGCTGCTGAGCCTCGGTAGCATGACTGTGATGGGTGATGCAATGATGAGGGATATAATATTGGCACTTCTTTTATGAGGACTGACAATGTTTAGGCGATGGATCAAACGCTAGCAAGCCATGCTTGTAATATACGGACCATCGCCCCATGTATCAGCCATAGCCTTTATTTCTTTGTTTATCTATTTGTTTATCGAATGAATAATTGGCAATATCGTTACCCCACATACCTTTTTAATAAACCGCTTTATCAATAGGAGCCTTTTATGAGTGAGCAAACCCCAAACACTGCTGCAAACGATGTCGAACAACTGATTCGTGATCAGATCCGTGACAACAAAGTCCTTATCTATATGAAAGGTACGCCACAATTTCCGCAGTGTGGCTTCTCTGCACGTTCGATCGAAGTCTTGACGCAAATCGGCCGTCCATTTGCCTTTGTGAATATTTTAGAAAACCCAGAGATTCGTGCGACCTTGCCTAAGATTGCCAACTGGCCTACGTTTCCGCAGTTATGGATTGATGGCGAGCTGATGGGCGGCTCAGATATTATTTTAGAGATGTATCAATCAGGTGAGCTTAAGCCATTGGTTGAAGCCAACAGCCCTGCAGCGTAATATCTGTATGAAGATGTGGCCGCTAAGGTCTCTGTAACGGCGCAACATCTGTCCAAGACCCGAGTCTGCCTACGCACGGCTCGGGTTTTTTGTGGGCGTGATGCGGCACTTTGCATTGTTTTTAGCGGTTTTGGCCCCATATAGGGCTTAGGATAAACGCCATTTTAATAATAAGAGATACTTATGAATCATCCTGAAAAAAGCACCGCCCCGCAAAATGAGCAAGCCGCTATTGAAAAGCGCCGCGAGCATTTAAAAGCTGAGTCGCAGCGTCTGATGGATATGGCGAATAATGAGCCACACTCGGCACTTAAGTGTATCCATCAGCTCAGTGTGGCAGGCGGTGCCACTGAAGCGACTTATATCGCTATTGAGCAGCGTATCGTGGCCGATCAAGACGCAGCAGGTGCTTATCACTTGGCCTTGTTGGCACAAAACACGCCTGATTTGCCCATCGATGCGCGCCAGCTTATTGAGCTGGTCGTCAATAAAGGCGACAATACGCAGCGTTTGGCCTTACTCAAAAATCTGCCGTTACCGCCTGTCGATCATATCAAAGAGACTATCTTGGCCAGCAACGATGGTGAGGCGATTGGACAAATGAACGCGTATTTGCAAATCAATCCAGAAGGCTATGGCAGTCGCCATATGCTAGGCAGTAGTCAAAAAGATCGTATCGTGCCACTAAGCCCTGGTAATAGCATAGAGTAATGGCATTTATACGGCTTTATGAGTAAGTAAGCGGTAACTATTTGCTTTGGCTTCCTCAGTTATTTGCTATAAATAGTTTTTGTTTGAGCATTTTTTACACATCAAAAAATTGTTATAATAGTGGGTCATCTACTCCCTGATCAGCGGCTTATCTGAGCCGTTGTCTCTTTTTATTTTTTCTTCGATTTTAATTCGACTGACGTTTGTGGGCTGGGCGTTTGCTACGTAACAAAAAAGTAGTGAGCGAGGGCCGCGTTATGAGTCAAGTGAGGCATACATGCAATACCCAAAACATTACGACGTGATAGTGATCGGTGGTGGTCATGCTGGCACAGAAGCTGCGCTGGCAGCCGCACGTATGGGCGCGCAGACCTTGCTACTCACCCATAATATTGAGACGCTCGGACAAATGAGCTGTAACCCCGCGATTGGCGGTATTGGCAAGTCGCACCTAGTACGTGAGATAGATGCGTTAGGTGGTGCGATGGCATTGGCAACCGACAAGGCGGGTATCCAGTTTCGGGTGCTAAATAGCCGTAAGGGTGCTGCTGTACGTGCCACGCGCGCACAAGCGGATCGTATCTTGTACAAAGCCGCCATTCGTCATACGCTTGAGAACCAGCCCAATCTTGACTTATTTCAACAAGCGGCCGATGATATCTTAGTAGAAAATGGCCGTGCGACAGCGGTGGTTACCTCGACAGGTATTGTTTTCAAGACAGAAACAGTCGTTCTGACGTCAGGGACGTTTTTGGGCGGTGTCATTCATATCGGACTTGAAAACGCAAAAGGTGGCCGCGCAGGAGACCAGCCTTCTATCAAGCTGGCTGACCGCTTGCGTGAGCTCAAACTGCCAGTCGGCCGCTTAAAGACAGGCACACCTGCGCGTATCGATGCGCGTACGGTGGATTTTAGCGTTATGACGGTACAGCCGGGTGATACGCCGCTGCCTGTCATGAGCTATATGGGTGATGTCTCTATGCATCCTGAGCAAGTCAATTGCTATATCACCCACACAAATGCGCGTACCCATGACATCATCCGCGAAAACCTTGATCGTTCGCCGATGTTTTCTGGTAAAATCGAAGGCGTAGGCCCGCGTTATTGCCCGTCTATCGAAGACAAAATTCATCGTTTTGCGGATAAAGACAGTCATCAAATCTTTATCGAGCCTGAAGGCCTGACCACACATGAGTTGTATCCAAATGGTATCTCCACCAGCTTGCCTTTCGATGTGCAGTTAGAGTTTATTCATAGTATGAAAGGGCTTGAGAATGCACACATCACCCGTCCAGGGTATGCCATCGAATACGACTACTTCAATCCACAAAGCCTAAAGCCCACGCTTGAGACCAAATCCATTGATCGCTTGTACTTTGCAGGGCAAATCAACGGTACCACAGGTTATGAAGAAGCGGGCGTGCAGGGGCTGCTGGCTGGTACTAATGCGGCACTCGTCACCACCAATAATAGTGAGTTTGAGACGTGGACACCGCGCCGTGACGAGGCGTATTTGGGCGTACTTGTCGACGATCTCATCACCCACGGTACCAAAGAGCCGTATCGTATGTTTACCAGCCGTGCTGAATATCGTTTGCTCCTGCGTGAGGACAATGCCGATCAGCGCTTGACCGAGACGGGCCGCAAGCTCGGTTTGGTTGATGACGCTCGCTGGCAAGCATATCAAGACAAAATGGATGCCATCGCTACCGAATCGGCTCGTCTAAAAGACATGTGGGCCACGCCTGCTAATGCCCTTGGAAAAAAACTTACTGAGCAAACTGGTGAGGTCTTATCCAAAGAAGCCACGGCGTTTGACTTACTAAAACGTCCGCAGATTCACTTTGCGGATATTGCTGCGATGACTGACTCGCAAGTCGATGAGCAAGTAGGCGAGCAGATAGAAATCTCGGTCAAATACGCCGGCTATATCGACCGTCAATCCGAAGAGATTGAGCAAATGAAGCGTTTGGAGAGTACGGCATTGCCGATGGATTTTGATTATAGTGTGGTCTCAGGCTTATCAAATGAGATCGTACAAAAGCTATCGCAAGTACGGCCTGCGACGCTGGGTCAAGCTGGTCGCATCAGCGGTGTGACGCCGGCGGCGGTTCAGCTGCTGGCTATGACGGTCAAAAAACAAAAAAAAGCACAGGCGACGCTTAGCGTTTGATGATGACACAGATTTGTCATTCAATATAAGACGGCAAGAGGCTCGCCCTAACACCCATAATGATTTGTCATTATGGGTTTTTTGTTGCTAAGGGCTTGGCGGTTTTTGGCGACAGCAGTAATAGCAGGTAGAATACTGTATCGGCAATGAAGCCAATTAATGACAAAAAGGAGTGCGACTATGCCTTACAATACCTTATCAGAGCTGCCAGCGGCAGTAAAAGAT
This sequence comes from Psychrobacter sp. A3, assembly GCF_028823565.1. NCBI lineage: Bacteria > Pseudomonadati > Pseudomonadota > Gammaproteobacteria > Moraxellales > Moraxellaceae > Psychrobacter > Psychrobacter sp. A3. The sequence goes on along the minus strand of NZ_JAPEHS010000092.1, from coordinate 893 downwards.
CATCTACCCAAACACGGACAAGAGATATCTCTTGCGGCATTTAATAGTGCAAGTTTTATGTAGAATTGACTATAGCTGCATTGCGATAGACCAAATGTCAGCCGATTTTATGCTAGATTAGGAATTTATTTGATTTTCTAGTCACCTTATCACCTGATATAGAGGCATGGCGGCAAACGTGCTGCTGTGCGTCTATGGTGTTTTTTGAGTTTTTTATGATAGAAGCCATCATTTTTGCGATTACCATTGTCTTACCTAACCTAGCGCTGATGGGGTTGGGGTTTTTTATGCAAAGGCGCGGTGAGGCCAGTCAGGTTTTTATCGATCAGGCCTCAAGCTTTGTGTTTAATTACTGCTTGCCGTGTTTGCTTTTTTTTAGTGTGGTCGACAGTGAAGTGGACTATGCTAAGCAAATCACGCTAATCGGGGCAGGCATTGTCGTGACCTTTATTTTGTTTGTCGGTGCAGAGCTCTATGCCAAGCGTTTTGTCAGTCGGCCCATCGATCAAGGGGTTTTTGTCCAAGGCGTCTTTCGTAGTAATATGGCGATTATTGGCCTTGCAACCGTTGCCAATGCTTATGGCGAGCGCGGCTTGAGTATTGGTGCCGTCTATATGGGCGTGGTGACCATTCTGTTTAATCTTTTAGCGGTCATCACTTTGAGCCGTGTCTCCAAAAGTGTGGATGACACATTGATTAGCCGCAGCACGATGATCCTCAAAAAAGTTTTTACCAACCCACTTATTTTGGCATTGCTATCAGCATTCGCTTATAAGGCATTGCCATTGCCACCGCTTACAGGCGTCATTCATACAACGGGTGATCTATTAGCAGCGGTTGCATTGCCGCTAGCACTGATTTGCGCTGGTGCTAGTATTGATTTGAAATCGATG
>NZ_JAPEHS010000091.1:0-9927 GCF_028823565.1 Psychrobacter sp. A3 | reverse complement strand
CCGCCGTCAGCCCTGTACCGCCTTTTAAGATATGGCGACGATGCATACGGCGATTGATGATGGTTTGAAATTCGATATTATTACTCGTGTTTGAGTCTTCTACGGCTTCATGAGCGAGCGGTTTGTTCAATAACGTCATGTTCAGTCACCTTGCTATTTGGCTAGAGTGGCGTAAAGGGTGGGTTGCGGCTTTATCAAATCCACCACAACGATATAAGTTACGCTCAAGTCTACCGAGCATTTATGACAGTACGTTGACAATAACTGCTAAATCTATCACTCAGCGACCCACCAAAGGCTGCCAAGTTTTTACAGTGATAAGCGTCAACCATGCTCATCAAATAGCTTCCTAAAGCACTCTTATAAAAGCCAGTGTCATAAAAACCACTCCCACAAAAGTCATTTTCATAAAAAACAGCGCCAATAAAAAAATCCCAAGCGGTCACTTGGGATTTTTTAGACAATCTTATTAGATAAAGTACGCACTAGCTAGGCAATATCCTAGTGTACTTCTGCCTGCCACTCATGCGCACCAAGCTTTAGGGTCAGCGTATCACCAGCATGTAACACCCCAACACCACTTGGCGTACCCGTCATAATCACATCGCCTGCCTGTAAGCTAAAGGCATGACTGATATTGACCAGCAGCTCATACACCGGAAACAGCATCAAAGCAGTATCGCCGTCTTGCTTAAGGCTTTTATTGATATACAGCTGATAGGCAACATTGTGAAAGTCGCCAAACGCTTGGGGATCGAGCCAGTCAGCCAGCACACAAGCGCCATCGAAGCATTTGGCGCGCTCCCATGGATGGCCTTTTGCTTTTAGCTCAGACTGCAAATCGCGCAAAGTCAGATCCAGCCCCACCGTCACCGCACCGATGGCTTGCGTTGCTTCCTCCATCGTCGCAGCAGATAAGTCCGTTGCCAGCTGGATACACAGCTCAGTCTCATAGTGCGTGTCGCCAAATACTGCCGGATCTGGACGGACCACGCCTTGGCGGATAGACACCACCGAAGAGGCGGGCTTCATAAACAGCATCGGCGAGGTAGGTACCTCATTGCCTAGCTCGCGAGCATGCGCGGCGTAATTACGACCGACACAAACCACTTTACCAATCGGCGCACGCAAGCTTTGATTGGCATCGGTCATGCTCTCATCATTATTGGCATTGGCGGCGATGGCATTGACCAGCGACATATGGGGCGATTGACTCATACTCGGCTCTCATAGCAAGTTATTCACAAACATCAAAAGTGGCGATGCTGATTGATATCCTTAAGGGATGGTATTGGTCACCACATCGGGTGGTACATAGCTGGCATGGCGATTCATACGTTTTTCAAACATTCTAAAACTAAACAAGATCACCCACGTCAATAGCAGATAAATGACACCTGCTGCAAAAAATAGCTCCATCAAGGTATAGGTTCGCGCACTGATCGTCCGCGCCACCCCTGTAATGTCCATCAAAGCGATGGTCGAGGCCAGCGCACTACCCTTTAGCATAAAGATGACTTCATTACTATAAGCAGGGATGACGATACCAAAGGCGCGCGGCAGTGTCACGCGGGTCAGCTTTTGCCACTTCGACATACCCAGCGCATCCGCAGCTTCTAGCTCGCCTACGGGAATGGCCTGAATCGCACCGCGAATGATCTCTGCCAAATACGCACTGGTGTTCATGGTAAAGGCGATAATCGCACACCAGTAAGCTTGACTAAGCACCGGCTCCCATAAAAACGAGTCGCGCACCGCCTCAAACTGACCCAGACCATAATAAATCAAAAATATCTGTACCAGCAGCGGCGTACCGCGGAAAAAGAAAATATATAAAAACGGTAATATCTGTACTGCCCAATTTTTCGATAGACGTAGCAGCGCTAAAATCAGACCAAAAAACAATCCGATGATACCTGATATCACCACCAGCTGTACGGTCAGCACCGCACCACCCATCAAATCAGGGATATGGTCAAAGATGACCTGCCAATTCCAATCCATAGTCTCTCTCCTCTACCCTATGGTCGATTGACGTTGTGTTGACTGACGGCTGATTTTTTTGGCGTAGCGCGCCGCTGGATTGGCACGCCACTCAAGCCACATCATAAAACCGGTAATCAACATGGTCAGACCCAAATAAATAATGGCCGCCGCCATATAAAACGTAAATGGCTGCTGTGTCGACTGCGCAGCCCGCGAGGACTGATACATGATGTCCTTAAGGCCCACAACCGAGACCAGCGCTGTGTCTTTGAGCAGTACCAAAAACAAATTGCCCAAACCTGGCAAGGCAATCTGCCACACTTGCGGCAAGGTGATACGATAAAAAATCTGCAGCGGACGCATACCAATCGCTTGCGCGGCCTCGCGTTGCCCGACTGGAATCTCTTGAATCGACATGCGAAAAATTTCGGTCGCATAAGCACCAAAAGCAATCGAGAGCGCCATGACCCCGCCCCAAAACGCGCTAATCTCGATATAATCGTTATAGCCGAATTTTTTGAGGATGCTCATCAGCAGTATGGAGCCGCCATAATAAATAAACAGCACCAACAACAGCTCAGGTATGCCGCGCATCGTGGCAGTATAGACAGTCGCCAGCTTACGCAGTACCCAGATATTGGACATCTTTGCTGTCGCGCCGAGCAAGCCCAAAGCCATGCCGATGACTAGGCTAGTCAACGCAAGCTTTATGGTGACGGTAGCGCCGCTTAATAAAAGCGCGCCAAATCCTTGTAAATCAAACACAATTATCCACTCAGTCTCTTTATATTAGCAAGTTGCAAAATATGAGTTAAAAGAATCAGCATCAATAGCTGAGCGCGGCTGATAGTCGTATAAAAAACTGCATAGACGGGCGGTTTTTTGCGTCATAGAGTGACGTGATATTCATACGACTATGGCGACGGTAATTGACACAGTAGAAATGAGCGCTGATTTTATCATATTCGCTCGCCGCTATGTTAACACTAAGACGTAAAAGCGTTGCCTAAATAGACACTTATCAGGATAAATAGCAAACAAATCAGATAGATTTGATAAAAGTCGACCTTTCTTTGCAGCCATAAAGCACCGATCTGCCCAAAACAAAAAAGACATCGCCACTGGCAATCCAATGGCAATGTCCTTGTGCTGACTAATTAATAGCTAATGACCTTGTAAAGACAACCACGCCATAGAATATCTCAGCAGACCTGTGGTTTTACCAAGCATGTGGCGACAAGCTTACTGCGCTGCGTCATCTACTGCTGGCGTTGCCGCTGCACTGGTAGGCATGGCAAAGTATTTTTCATTGATTTTATCATAAGTGCCATTGGCCTTGAGATTGGCCAGCGACTGATTGATTTTGGCTTGCAATGCTTCATCGTTAGGACGCACGGCAATCGCAAAGTTATCATTGATATCGATCTCCTCGCCTTTGAGCGCATAATTGCTGCCTGATGGCGAGCCTAGCCACTCTAGTGCTGGCAGTTTATCAGAGATCATGGCATCGACGCGATCTGAGCCCAAATCCAAAAAGGCATTACTCAAGGTATCATACAGCTTGATATCGGCCTTTGGATAGGCGTTCTCCAGCCACTGCGATGAGATAGTCGAGCGCTGAGCGGCGATAGAGTGCGCATTGATGTCGCTGCTATTGGTAGGATCAAAGCTGCTGTCCTTTTTGGCCAAAAACACCAGCGCATTACTAAAGTATGGCTCGGTAAATGCCACCTGCTTGGCGCGCTCAGGCGTGACCGACATCGCCGCGACGATGGCATCGTACTTACCCGCCTTGAGTCCTGGAATGATGCCATCCCAGTCTTGCGCCATGATCTCACACGTCATCTGCATGTCAGCGCAGATGGCATTGGCAATATCGACATCAAACCCGCCAAGACTGCCATCAGCATTGGTATAGTTGAACGGCGCATAAGCACCTTCGGTACCGATACGCAGCACTTCACCTGTCGCAGCAGCGGCGGCTGCGCATAAGCACCTTCGGTACCGATACGCAGCACTTCACCTGTCGCAGCAGCGGCGGCTGTGTCTTGAGAGTCATCAGAGGCGGTTTCGTTTTGACCAGTACCACAACCGACCAACGTAACAAGCGCACTTATCGCGACAAACGGTGCTAAACAACGTCGCACGCTAATAGGGCTTTTGGCAGGTACAGTGGCGACGGCGCGGCGGTGGTCAAAACGATTATTCATGATCATCCTTGAGAGTTGTGATAAAAACAATACCCATCGCTACCCTACGCCAGTAGTCACAGGGATGACCCTATGCGCCCAAATAGCGATGAGCGGTAAGATTAGTTCGTTGCGGCTTCTGCTTGCTCTTGGTCAGCGATGACCGCATTGGCATCGACATTGCCATCATCAACGACCAGCACTTCTTCCACACCTTCTGTGGCGACGGCTTTTTGTGCAGCGGCGGTTGAGCTGGTGCCAAAATAGCTGCCCGTGATTTGATCGTAGGTGCCGTTGGCTTTTAGCTCAGACAAGGCTTTGTTGAACTTCGCTACTAGCGGATCGCCTTTACGAAAAGCAATACCCATCGCATCATCGTTGCTGCTGATCTCATTGCCTTTGACTTCGTAGTTTTGTCCAGCTTCTGTTTTTAGCCAGTCAATACCTGTCACTTTATCAGACATCATACCGCGCACGCGACCTGAGGTAAGGTCTAGATACGCGTTGTCTTGTGTGTCATAGAGTTTGATATCCGCATCGCTGTGCTCATCTTGTAGATACTGTGAGGCAACGGTTGAGCGCTGAGACGCAATCGGCTGGCCTTTGAGCGAATCGATAGTGAGGTCATCGCCTTTTTTACCGATCAAGATGATACCGCTGTGGAAGTAAGGGTCACTAAAATCCACCACTTCTTTACGCTCAGGGGTGATGGACATACCCGCGATGGCGGCATCAAATTTTTGTGCATTGAGACCTGGAATCAAGCCATCCCAGTCTTGTGAGATGACTTCACATTCTGCTTTCATTTGCGCACATAAGGCATCGACCAGCTCAATCTCATAGCCGATCAGTTTGCCATCAGCATCGGTATAACTAAAAGGCTTGTAGCTCGATTCGGTAGCGATTTTGATGTTTAACGGGGCGTCTGCTGCATCTGCCTCGGCGCTGTCTGCTGGTGCCGAGCTATTGTTACAGCCTGCCAGCATTAGCATGGCCGCGCTTAGTGGCGCAAGCCAAAGGGCTTTTTTGCTCATAGAGCGAGTCATTGAAATTGTCATAGGGTTATTCCTTAATATATTTACCAGCCGTTTGTCACTCATGACTTATGGATTACTGTTTGTTTATAAGGCGGGTCAGTATTCGTTTGCTGACACGCCCGACAGCTTATTGACTAAAATTTATCTGCTCAAGACGCGCCAATTCACCGTTGCTACGGATTTCGCTCAGGGCTTTGTTAAAGTCTTCTTTGAGTGAGTCGCCTTTGCGCACGGCAATGGCAATATTATCGTTATTGTCAATTTCATCGCCTACAATACCAAAGCCTTCGGTATTGTCTGCCAGCCAAGATTTGGCTGAGACTTTTTCGGCCAATACCGCATCGCTACGGCCTGATTTTAGGTCCAAATAAGCGTTGTCGTAGTTGTCGTACAACTGCACGGTGTTGCCGTCTTTGCCTTCGTAGTTATCTTGTAGATAAGCGCCAGGCGTGGTCGAGCGCTGACCACCAAGCGTGAGGTTTTTGATCGAGGTCGGATCAAAGCTACCATCGGTTTTGGTCAGCCAAACCATGGTATTGGCAAAGTATGGCTCGCTAAAGTCTACTTTTTCTTGACGCTCAGCGGTGATAGACATACCTGCGATTACCGCATCGTATTTTTGCGCCAATAGACCTGGGATAATACCGTCCCATTCTTGAGCGACGATTTCACAATCCGCCTGCATTTGCTCGCATAGCGCATTGGCCACATCGATATCAAACCCGCCCAAGCTGCCATCGGCATTGGTATAGTTAAAAGGAGGGTAAGCGCCCTCGGTAGCGATACGAATGGTCTTGCCAGCGGTTTCTGCTGCCGGTGCATCGGCATTGGTATCAGCAGCTTCATTGGCTGGTTGGCTACAAGCGCTCAGCATCAACGCTGCAGTAACGGTCATCGACGACCACAATAGGCGAGAATTCGACATCATACATTCCTTAAATTCTGATGAGTTTTTGATATAGGGTTCTGATATTTTGTTCTCTGACGTCCCTGCCAGACAAGCAATATAGATAGCAGAATAGACAGACAACCGTCATGCACGGCCGCCTATAAACCTTCTGATAATACCTGAGTAAAATATCAAAAACAAACGTTTTACATACGGACTGTTATTGTTGGGTAATAAACCATAAATGTTAATGACCACATAGCCATGACTAAAAATCATGGCCAAGCGTTAGATTTTATTATAGAGCTGATTTTCAGGCTTAGTTAATTAGTTAACTCGCTTTAGGACAGCAACGGCCGCGCTGTCCTAATTTTTTAATGCTATTTTAGTTTTGTAATACAGTGCATAGCAGCCATGTGGCTAGTTTTGGCGGTGAGAGGACATAAAGTCCTTAACGCGCTCAGAGGTAGGATTGTCAAATACTTGCTCAGGCGTTCCGATTTCCTCAATGACGCCTTGGTGTAAAAACACCACCTTACTTGAGACTTCACGAGCAAAGCGCATTTCGTGAGTGACAATGAGCATGGTACGCCCTTCTTCTGCCAGCTCGCGCATCACCGCCAGCACCTCATTGACCAACTCAGGATCGAGCGCCGAGGTCGGCTCATCAAATAGCAGTACTTGCGGCTGCATGGCAAGCGCGCGGGCGATGGCGACACGCTGACGCTGACCACCAGAGAGATTGGCCGGATAGGCGTCTTTTTTGTCAAGCAGCCCTACTTTGTCGAGCAGTTTTTCGGCATCACTGATGGCTTGGTCTTTTTTGATTTTTAGGACCTGCGTCGGGCCTTCGATGATGTTTTGCAAAATGGTCTTGTGCGGCCACAAGTTAAAATTTTGAAAGACAAAACCCACGCGCGCGCGCAAGCTTTCTAACTGCTTGATATCTGCCGCTTGTAGCTCGCCTGATTTGGCAGGCTTTAGCATCAGCTCTTCATCACCGATGAATATACGACCTTGATTGGGCTTCTCTAATAGGTTAATACAGCGCAGCAACGTAGATTTGCCTGAGCCGGACGAACCCAAAATCGAGATAACATCACCATCATAGGCGGTGAGCGACACCCCTTTTAGCACTGCTAATGAGCCGTAGCTTTTATGGATATCTTGTAAATCTAAGGCGATAGGCCGAGTCGGATTTTTTGCAGTATCAAGCATGGTTTAGCAGACTTCCAATAAATATGAGTGAAAACACGAATAAAAATGTGCCATTGTCTCTTATTCCGCAGCAAAAAGGCAAATGTTATCTATGTCAGGTACCTAGGCGTTTGGCCCGTGTGCCACGTTGGCCGCCCTTTACCCACATAAAAAAAGCCCAGTCTGCATCGACAGCACTGGGCGCTATTTTATCACTTTAGCAAGCTTGGCGTGCTGTTATATTATCGCCTTTGACGCCTACTTGTTTTGATACCTATTTATCTGTAAAAAGCATCAGGCACCATCTATCATCTTATCTAACTATCTTGTCTAGTCAGACCGATTAATAAGTTGAGATGTGCTCTGAGCTCTCTGTACCATCCAGCACTTCGGCATCGTCAGCAGTTGCCACCGCGACATCATCATTGTCACCTACCGCCATTGCGTCATCGACACTGGTATCAGCACTTGCCACTGCCACATCATCAGAAGACTCTGCAGTCGCAACACCCGTCGCCTCGGTCTCTACTGTGGTTTGTGCGTCGACAGCAGGCTCGGTCTCCATCGGCGCATCGTCTTTTTTGCCACAAGCGCTGAGTGTCAAGGCGGCCGCCACCAATCCAATAGTTAGCCAGTTTTTGTCCATTTTATAGAGCATAGCCATGTCATTCTTCCTCATTAATACAGAGTATATTGATTCATTTAACAGGAGCATGGGCGTTCGGCTGCCCCCTACTTGACCCTTCACTATACTAACGATGTCGTTTGACTACCTTAGTAGTTACAGCACAATTGTGTTAAAAACAGGTAACTGTCATGTAACCGCCGCTGACACACCGCTGCAAGTCGACAAATAGATGCGGTCAAGCGGGCGCTGTTCACAAAATCGTCTTTACTATCGACGCAATCTCCTCTATGTTAAATAGCACAATGCCATCTGAGCATTTAACCTTCTATATTTGTTAAACTTTTGCCTTGCTAGGCGCTTTTATTATTTATGGCATTGATTGCCCTGTCAGACACTGATAACCATAAGGACATATTTATGACTCAAACCACTACCACAGACGTTACCGCTTATATGCAAACGGTCGGCAAGCAAGCGCGCGCCGCCTCACGCGCCCTCGCGGCAGCCAATACTGGCGATAAAAACGCGGCGCTGATGGCGATTCATGACGCACTAAAAAACGCTAAATCAGACATCTTGGCCGCCAACAAAATCGATATGGACAAGGGTCAAAAAAACGACTTGGACACCGCGCTACTAGATCGCCTTGAGCTAAACGACGCGCGCTTCGATGGTATGTTACAAGGCCTAAAAGACGTGGCGGCCTTGCCTGACCCTATCGGTGAGGTCACTGACATGACCTACCGCCCCTCTGGTATTCATTTAGGCAAAATGCGCGTCCCCCTCGGTGTGGTCGGTATGATTTATGAGTCGCGCCCCAACGTCACCTTAGAAGCCGCCTCTTTGGCGCTAAAATCAGGTAACGCCATCATCTTGCGCGGTGGCTCTGAAGCTTTTGAGTCCAATCAAGCACTGGCCAAATGTATCCTACAAGGACTAAAAAAGGTCGGCCTATCCGAGCACAGCGTGCAGGTCTTACAAACGACGGATCGCGCGGCGGTCGGTGAGCTGATCACCATGACAGACTACGTCGATGTCATCGTACCTCGCGGCGGCAAAGGCTTGATCGAGCGCATCAGCCGCGATGCCAAAGTACCGGTTATCAAGCACTTAGATGGTAACTGCCATACCTTTATCGATAGCGATGCCGATGCCGAAACGGCGATTAAAGTCAGTGTCAATGCCAAGACCCACCGTTATGGCACCTGTAATACCATGGAGACACTATTGGTCGATGAGCATGTCGCAAGTGATCTGTTGCCAAAGATTGCCGAAGCCATCATAAAAGCGGATGACGCCATGCAATTGCGCCTTGATAATAAGGCACAAGCCATCTTAAATGACAATGCGACCTTGCAAGGCCATCTATCAGCAGCCACTAGCGAGGACTGGGATACTGAGTATCTGGCCCCTATCTTGGCGGTTAAGGTGGTATCTGGTATCGACGAGGCCATTGAACATATCAACACCTATGGCAGCCATCATACCGACGTTATCATCACCGACAACTATACCAAGTCGCAGCGCTTTATCCGTGAGGTTGATTCGGCCAGTGTGATGATCAATGCTTCTAGCCGTTTTGCCGATGGTTTTGAGTATGGCTTGGGTGCTGAGATTGGTATCTCAACCGACAAAATCCACGCGCGCGGCCCTGTAGGGCTCGAAGGTCTGACCTCACAAAAATGGATCGTCTATGGTCACGGCGAGACGCGCGCGTAACTTATCACATATTTATCGACCACTTATCAAAGGCGAATTGGACGCAAACCTATCATCCATCGCCTAACTTCACGTATAATCCACCAAAAACGTCAGCTAAGTTGCTGGCGTTTTTTATTAAATTGCTGCTGTGTGGTGTTCAGCAGCCAGGGGTAGCAAACAAAAAATAACTTTTATCTATCTAGGGCGTGTCCTCATTTTAAAAATGGCGACAAAAATGAGATAAATCGCCGTCAAACAAGGAAGATAGCGCAGATAATATTGAGATATTAGGGCGTGTTG
>NZ_JAPEHS010000090.1:0-10161 GCF_028823565.1 Psychrobacter sp. A3 | reverse complement strand
GCGCTTAGAATGACTAAACTTATTATTTTTAACCTCGAATCGCCTAAAAAATAGTCTCTGTCAGTGACATGGTCGAATGTTCAACACGCCCTAACTTTTAGCTTTAATTTCTAGTTTTAATTTTTCTCAAAAGCCAGCTGTGTAACAAATACGTAGCTGGCTTTTTTGCCGACAATAATCGCGGGTTTTCATGCTATCTTTTACTGGGCTAATATTTTTAGCAGTTAATTTAAATGATACATAATGTATTATTATTATTGACAGTTTCGTTTTAGGCGGTATAGTAGTGAGTCATATATGATAGATACTCAAGGAAGAAAAATTGGCCCACGGGCGGTTTTTGAGTAGAATAAAAAGCACAACGAAAGGACTCGTTATGACGCAACCTACTGCATTTGACCACATATTAAGCAACATCCCTACCGTAAATATGGGCGCGCGCTCAGCGAATGCGCCACTGACCCAAAGCTATGATAAAGGCCCTGATGTGCCGCTGATTGAGGCGACCATCGGCGACTTTTTTGATGCCATTGTCTCCAAATATCCAGAGCGTGAAGCGCTGGTCGTCCGTCATCAAAACATCCGCTGGACGTACCGCGAATTGCAGCAACATGTCAACCAGCTGGCTAGCAGTATGATCGAGATGGGGCTTGAGATTGGCGATCGCATTGGTATCTGGTCGCACAATAACGCCGAATGGCTACTTATGCAGCTTGCCACGGCCAAAGTCGGCGTGATCCTCGTCAATATCAATCCTGCCTATCGTACTTTTGAGCTGCAATATGCGCTCAATAAACTCGGCTGCTCGGCACTCGTGCTCATGCGCCATTTCAAAAGCAGCGACTACGCTGGCCTTATCCGTGAGCTGTGCCCTGAGATTTATCATAAAGACTACACCCAGCTGGATTTGGTCGAGATTCCAACCATCGAGCGTATCATTTGGATTGATGAGCCAGACTCTGACGAAGCGTTTGGGTTTATGCAAAAATTCTCTGACTGGATGGCGGAAGGCGATGCCAACGATCCGCGCGTGGCCGAGCGTCAAGCGCAGCTAAAAAACACCGACGCGATTAACGTCCAGTTCACCAGTGGCACGACTGGGACGCCAAAAGGCGCGACCTTAAGCCATCGCAATATACTCAATAACGGCTACTTCATCGGTGAGGCGATGAACCTTACTTTCGAGGATAGACTGTGTATTCCTGTGCCGCTATATCACTGTTTTGGTATGGTGCTCGGCAATTTGGCCATCTTGACGCATGGCGGTTGTATCGTCTATCCAAACGATGGCTTTGAGCCGTTATCAGTCCTACAAGCAGTCGAAGAAGAAAAATGTACGGGGCTGCATGGTGTACCGACGATGTTTATCGCCGAGCTTGATCACCCTGAGTTTGAAAAATTTGATCTATCGACCCTGCGTACAGGCATTATGGCCGGCTCTAGCTGCCCGATTGAGGTCATGCGCCGTGTCATTGATAAGATGCATATGAAAGAGGTGACCATCGCTTACGGCATGACCGAGACCAGCCCAGTCTCTTGCCAGACCAACGAGCACACGCCGCTTGAGAAGCAAGTCTCGACCGTTGGCCTGGTACAGCCTGCGCTTGAGGTGAAAGTCGTCGATACCGAGACGGGTGAGATCGTGCCGTTAGGGGAGACAGGAGAGCTGCTCACACGCGGCTACTCGGTGATGAAAGGCTATTGGGGCAGCCGCTTTAAGACCCGTGAAGCGATCCAAGATGGCTGGATGCATACTGGCGATTTGGCTACCATGGATGAGGACGGCTATGTCAAAATCGTCGGCCGTAGTAAAGACATGGTCATCCGCGGCGGCGAAAACATCTATCCGGTTGAGATCGAAAACTACTTATATCGCCATCCCAAGATTCGCGATGTACAAATCGTTGGCGTACCAGATAAGCGGTATGGTGAAGTGCTGGCCGCTTGGATTATTCCCAAAGAGCCGGGCTGCTTGAGTGAAGACGACGTGCGCCAGTTTTGTAGTGAGCACATTGCTCATTATAAGGTACCAACTTATTATCGGTTTGTTGAAGAGTATCCGATGACCATCACTGGTAAAATTCAAAAGTATAAGATTATCGAGCAGATGAAAGCAGAGCTGGGTTTAGACTAAGCGCACTTCTCGGATACAGAACATCCACGACACCGGTGAGTGATACAAAAGACAAATGGCTACCAATCTATCGGCTAGCAGTCGTATGACCAGCAGTCACTATAAACCATATAATCAATGACTTGCACTTACGCAGCAAAGAAAAGGGATATCATGAGCACTATCATAACCAGTAAACTGAGTCCAAACGCCAGCGATTTTCAGCAAAACCGTGCCGCCATGCAAGAGATGGTCGATGACTTATATGTACACCTGCGTAAAGTCGCTCAGGGCGGCTCAGAGCGGGCGCGAGCCAAGCATTTAGCGCGTGGTAAGCTGTTGCCGCGTGAGCGAGTCGAGCGTTTGCTGGATGTCGGCACCCCATTTTTAGAAGTCGCTCCGATGGCCGCGCACGACATGTATGGCGAAGAGATACCCGCCGCGGGTGTGATTGCTGGTATTGGCCGTATCAATGGTACTGAGTGTATGATTGTCTGTAATGATGCCACGGTAAAAGGCGGTACCTATTATCCAATGACGGTCAAAAAGCACTTGCGCGCGCAAGAGATTGCGCAAGAAAACAATCTGCCTTGCGTGTATTTGGTGGACTCAGGCGGTGCAAACTTGCCCAACCAAGATGACGTATTCCCTGACAAAGAGCACTTTGGTCGTATCTTCTTTAACCAAGCCAATATGAGTGCGGCGGGTATCCCGCAGATTGCGGTGGTTATGGGTAGCTGTACGGCAGGCGGCGCGTATGTACCGGCGATGAGCGATGAATCCATCATCGTCAAAGAGCAAGGCACCATCTTTTTGGGTGGGCCGCCACTAGTAAAAGCAGCAACGGGCGAAGAGGTCAGCGCCGAGGATTTGGGCGGCGGTGATGTACATACCCGTCTGTCAGGAGTCGTCGATCATCTGGCACAAAGCGACACGCATGCGCTATCGATTGCGCGTGATATCGTCAGTCACCTTAACCGTCCTGCCAAGCAAATTCCCAATCAAATCAAACCGCGGCCACCGCGCTACGATGCCAAAGAATTATACGGCATCATTCCGACCGATAAGCGTCAGCCCTTTGATATCAAAGAAATTATCGCTCGCATCGTCGATGACAGTGCCTTTGATGAGTTTAAAGCGCGCTTTGGCAACACGCTGGTCTGCGGCTTTGCTCATATCGAGGGCATGCCAGTTGGCATTATCGCCAATAACGGCATTCTGTTCAGCGAGTCGGCACAAAAAGGCACGCACTTTATCGAGCTGTGCTGCAAGCGCAAAATCCCGCTGGTATTCCTGCAAAACATAACCGGCTTTATGGTCGGCCGTAAATACGAAAACGAAGGCATCGCCCGTCATGGTGCCAAAATGGTGATGGCAGTGGCCAACGCCAAAGTGCCGAAGTTTACCGTCATCGTCGGTGGCTCATTCGGTGCAGGTAACTACGGTATGTGTGGCCGTGCTTATAGTCCGCGCTTCTTATGGATGTGGCCAAATGCGCGCATCTCGGTGATGGGCGGTGAGCAAGCGGCGTCGGTATTGGCCACCGTTAAGCGCGATAACTTCGAGCGTAAGGGCGAGACATGGAGTAGCGAGGACGAAGCGGCCTTTAAAGCACCGATTCGAGATATGTACGAAGCGCAAGGCCATCCCTATTATGCCACCGCGCGCCTGTGGGATGATGGGGTGATTGATCCTGCTGATACGCGTCAAGTGCTGGCATTGGGGCTAAGCGCTGCCTATAACGCGCCGATTGAAGAGACGACGTTTGGGGTCTTTAGAATGTAGATTGATATTATATTTTCGATGAGAAAATGCTTTGGTTTAAAATAAAAACTGGGTTACTAAGTTACTAAGGCCGAGAACATTACGCAAAATTATCCGTAAAAAAAGACATGTAAAAGTTACCACAAAATATTGAGATAACCCTATATGAACAATTATAAAAGCCTATTGGTTGATATCGAACAGCACGTGGCGACGGTGACGCTAAACCGTCCTGAGATACGCAATGCCTTTAACGATGAAATGATCGCTGAGCTGACAGAGGTTTTTACCACGCTTGGCACTGATGATAATGTGCGAGTCATCGTGCTAGCAGCAGCTGGGAAAGCGTTCTGTGCGGGCGCTGATTTAAACTGGATGCGCGCCATGGCGGATTATAGCTATGAAGAGAACCTAGCCGACGCCGATAAACTCGCGCAAATGCTCAAAACCATTTATGAATGCCCAAAACCAACCGTGGCTGCCATTCAAGGCGATGTCTATGCAGGTGGCATGGGTCTGGTCGCCGTCTGTGATGTGGCCATCGCGGTGAAGATTGCCAATTTTTGCCTCAGTGAAGTGCGTTTGGGACTAGCGCCTGCCACCATTAGTCCGTATGTCGTAAGAGCATTAGGGGCTAGGGCGTCGCATCGCTACTTTTTAAGTGCAGAAGTGTTTGATGCCAAAAAAGCGCGTCAATTAGGCTTTATCCATGAGCGCGTCAGCGAGGAAGCGCTCGACGATGCGGTGGCAACGTTTTGTGCCAAAATGGTCAAAAACAGCCCCGATGCGGTGAAAACCTGCAAGCAGCTATTGCATGATATCGCAGGCGCGCCCATTAGCGACGAGCTGATCGCCGAGACGGTAAAAGGCATCGCTGATATCCGCTCATCCACACAAGGTAAAGAAGGCGTGCAAGCGTTTTTGCAAAAGCGTAAGCCTGATTGGTTGACGGCAGACTAGCGACAAACAACGATAGCCAAGCCGACAAATAAAAACGACAAGACACAGGGATAGTTATGTTTTCTAAAATTTTAATCGCCAACCGTGGTGAAATCGCCTGCCGTGTGGCCGCGACTGCCAAGCGCTTAGGCGTTCGTACCGTCGCTGTTTACTCTGATGCTGACCGCGGTGCCAAGCATGTCGCTGTCTGTGATGAAGCCGTTTATTTGGGCGGCTCGTCGCCGAAAGACAGCTATCTTAAAGGCGATGCTATCATTTCGATTGCTCGCGATGTGGGCGCACAAGCGATCCATCCAGGCTATGGCTTTTTAAGTGAAAACGCCGACTTTGCTCAGGCTTGTCAGGATGTGGGGCTGGTGTTTATCGGTCCATCCGCTGATGCGATTCGCGCGATGGGTGGCAAGTCTGAGTCCAAGCGTTTGATGGAAGCGGCTGGCGTGCCGCTGATACCGGGTTATCATGGTGACAATCAAGATGTAGAATTTTTAAAACAGCAAGCAGACAGCATTGGCTATCCAGTACTGATTAAAGCCAGTGCCGGCGGCGGCGGTAAAGGCATGCGTATCGTCGAGCAAAGCAGCGATTTTATCGAAATGCTAGACTCTTGTCGCCGCGAAGCAATCACTAGCTTTGGTAATGATCAGGTACTCATCGAAAAATACGCGCTAAAGCCGCGCCATATCGAAATCCAAGTATTTGGTGATACGCATGGCAACTATGTACATCTGTTTGAGCGCGATTGCTCGGTGCAGCGCCGCCATCAAAAAGTGCTAGAAGAAGCGCCAGCGCCAGGCGTTGATGCAGCGATGCGTGAAGCCATGGGGACAGCGGCGATTGAGGCGGCGCGTGCGGTCAGCTATGTCGGTGCAGGGACGGTTGAGTTCATCGTTGAGCAGCGCGAAGGCACGATGAGCTTTTATTTTATGGAGATGAATACCCGCCTACAAGTTGAGCACCCAGTCAGTGAAGCCATTACTGGCGTCGATTTGGTCGAGTGGCAGCTCTTGGTCGCCTCCGGTCAACCATTGCCAAAGTCGCAAGATGATTTAGCGATTAATGGCCATGCGATTGAAGCGCGTATTTGCGCGGAAAACCCTGACAATGATTTTTTGCCAGCGACGGGTACACTCTTTACGTATCAAAAGCCTGAGCACAGCACCTTTGATGTTGCCGATGTACGTATCGACGATGGCGTACGCGAAGGCGATGTGATTAGTCCATTCTACGACTCTATGATTGCCAAGCTTATCGTGCATGCGCCGACTCGCGAGCAGGCATTGGCCAAACTTGATCGCGCATTGGCACAAACGCGTATCGTCGGTTTACCTAATAACGTGGCGTTTTTGCGTTATATTTTAAATACTGAGTCGTTTAGTCAGGCCAATCTCGATACGGCGCTTATCGAGCGCGAGGCGGACGAGTTATTTGATCAACATCCACTTGATTTATCGACACTGGTGGTGACTGCTATCGCCCAGCAGCTGGCTAGTGAAGGCATGGCACAAGACGCCGATCCGTTTAGTAAGCCGACAGGATTCCGTGCTTATAACGATTATACACGCTCGTTTAGCTTGGTTTATGATGAGCAAGCTTATAGCGCTCGTATCAGTCATTGGCACAACGCCACTGCCACTGCTGGCAAAAAAGGCGCAGATAATCTGAGCAGCTTTACACTAGTGATCGAAAAAGAAATCGCGAACGCTGACAAAAATGCCAATGCCAATGTCGCCGCGCCAACCGAAGCGGTATATGAAGGTGAGGTCAGCTACGCCAGCGATGACGCGCACAATCATACATTATGGCTCGATGGCGCGCGTATTAATGCGCAGAGCTGGGTGAACAATGAAACCGTCTATGTGTTCACCGATCGTGGCCGTGATGAAATTACACTTGTCGATGTGATGGCGCATGTAGGCGAAGAGTCTGCGGCAGTCGGTAGCCTAAAATCACCGATGCCAGGGCAGGTCGTTGCCTTTAAAGTGGCTGTCGGCGATAGCGTGAGGAAAGGCGAGCCACTCGCCGTGATCGAAGCGATGAAAATCGAGCACACCATTACTGCACCTACCGATGGCGTGGTGGGAGAGTTGTTATTTGCAGCGGGTGATTCGGTGGCTGATGGTGATGAGCTGCTACGTATTGATACAGAAGCTAGCAGCGCTTAAGCGCTGAAGTATAAAAAATGGAATATATAGTCAATTCGATATAAAAACGATACAGTGAGATGAAAAGTTGTTTTTCGTAGCCTCTGTCGGCGTAGGCACAGCACGCAAGAAAAACAACGTTTCATTGAGCGACTTGATAGCCAGGTATCTGATTTATGTGGATTCGACTATAAGAACCGAAATATAAGAACAGTGAAAGGATAATAATCATGAGCCATTCGTATCCAGAGCACGTCACCATCGTTGATGTCAGCCCACGTGATGGCTTGCAAAACGAAGCCATGACGGTACCGACGGCGGTTAAGCAAACGCTTATCAACGATTTAATCGCAGCAGGCGTCAAAAAGCTGGAAGCGACCAGCTTTGTCTCGCCAAAGTGGGTACCACAAATGGGCGACAACAGTGAGCTGATGACCGCACTGGCAGAGACGCGGCATAATGATGTTATCTATTCGGTACTGGTGCCCAATATGCGCGGCTTTGATAATGCGATTGCACATCGTCCTGATGAAATCGTTATCTTTGGCTCAGCCAGTGAGACTTTTAGTCAAAAAAACATCAATTGCAGTATCGATGAAAGCATGGAGCGTTTTGCACCCGTTGCCGCTGCGGCAAAAGCGCATGGCATCAAAGTGCGCGGCGTCATCTCTTGTACGGTTGGTTGCCCTTATGAAGGCGAGATTGACCCAAGCCAAGTCGCGTATGTGACCAAGCGTTTGGTTGAGATTGGCTCAGAGCAGATTGGTATTGCTGATACGATTGGCGTCGGCACCCCGCTAAAAGTACAGCGCGCCCTACAAGGCGCATTAGAATATGCTGACATCGCTATGCTATCAGGCCATTTTCATGATACTTATGGTCAAGCCGTGAGTAATACTTTAGCCGCACTACAGATGGGTGTCAGCGAATTTGATACTTCAGTGGCTGGGCTTGGCGGTTGTCCTTATGCTAAAGGCGCAACGGGTAATGTAGCTACCGAAGATGTCGTCTACATGCTGCATGGTATGGGTATCAGCACTGGCATAGATTTGGATAAATTGGTCGTCGCTGGCGAGCGTATCAGTGAATTTTTGGGTCGCCGTAATGGCTCAAGCGTGGCACGTGCACTGATTAATAAGCGTCAGTCCTGACTAAGAAAATAAAGCGAGTCATAAGCTATATGGTCTTTTTTTAAATGGATCTGAATTTTTAAAAAATTAAACATCAAAATACAAGGAATGGTTATGAGTTTACCCGGATTGAATTTTCAGCTTGGCGAAGATATTGACGCGCTACGTGACGTGGTACAGCAGTTTGCGGCCAATGAAATCGCCCCACGCGCAAGCGAAATCGACAGCAGCGATGAGTTCCCGATGGATTTATGGCAAAAAATGGGCGACTTGGGTTTGCATGGCATTACTGTTCCTGAAGCGTACGGCGGCTCGGATATGGGCTACGTGGCTCATATGGTCGCGATGGAAGAGATCAGCCGCGTTTCTGCCTCTGTAGGGCTGAGTTATGGCGCGCACTCAAACCTATGCATCAACCAAATCAAACGCAATGGTAATGAGGCGCAAAAACAAAAGTACTTGCCTAAGCTCATCAGTGGTGAATTCATCGGGGCTTTAGCGATGAGTGAAACCGGCGCTGGCTCAGATGTGGTCAGTATGAAGCTCAAAGCCGAAGAAAAAGACGGCCATTATGTGCTAAACGGCAGCAAAATGTGGATCACCAATGGTCCAGATGCCGACGTGATGGTGGTGTATGCCAAGACCAATCCAGAGCTGGGCGCCAAAGGCATGACGGCATTTATCGTAGAAAAAGGCATGACGGGCTTTGGCACCGCACAAAAGCTCGACAAGCTCGGCATGCGCGGCAGCCATACCGGTGAGATGATCTTTGATAATGTCGAAGTACCAAGTGATAATATCTTAGGCGGCGTCGGCAATGGCGTCAAAGTGCTGATGAGCGGCCTTGATTATGAGCGTGCGGTACTTGCTGCAGGCCCTATCGGCATCATGCAAGCGGTGATGGATAATGTCGTGCCTTATATCCACGACCGCAAGCAGTTTGGGCAAGCGATTGGTGAATTTCAGCTGATCCAAGGTAAAGTCGCCGATATGTATACCATCTTGCAAGCGGGACGTAGCTTTTTATACACGGTCGGTAAAAACCTCGATATGCTCGATCAGCGCGGCGCAGGTCATAGCCGAGAAGTGCGCAAAGACTGCGCCAGTGTGATCTTGTGGTGCGCCGAAAAAGCTACTTGGATGGCCGGCGAGGGCATTCAAATCTTTGGCGGTAATGGCTATACCAATGAATATCCGCTCGGTCGCTTTTGGCGTGATGCCAAGCTCTATGAGATCGGTGCAGGCACCAGTGAGATACGCCGTATGCTGGTCGGGCGTGAGTTGTTTAACGAGACTAAGTAGAAACACTTACTTTCATATTAGGGCGTGTCCTCAATTCAATCGATAGCCATCTAAATGGGCTAAAAATGGCTAAATCTGGCCAAACGGTGTCAAATAGCTGACTAATATCTCGATATTATCTGCGCTATTTTCCTTGTTTGACTGCGATTTATCTCATTTTTATCACCATTTTTAAAATGAGGACACGCCCTAAACCAAAAAAGCAGGTCGCTTAAAACGTCCTGCTTTTTTATGTTTATTTTATGTCTTATAAAAATCTTAGATTAAAATTGTTATGTCTGTTTACTATGGTCAAAATAGCGTGCCAGACCAGTTAATAGTAAATCATCACGTAGTCGTACTGGGCGATTGACGTGCTGGGCGATGATGGCGGCATCGCCACCCGTCATGATGACTTCGAAGTTGGGATGACGATGGCTGATCTCGTTGATAGCGCCAACGATAGAGAGCAGTATACCGCGATGCACCGCGTCTTGGGTGGTCATGCCCTGACCGACGCTATCGAAGGCACCGTTAGAGATGGTGATTTGCTTGGTACCAGAAAATAGCGACTCGCGCTGCAAATAAATACTGGGAAAAATATAACCGCCCAAATGTGTCGCATGATCGATCAAGTCAATCGTCACCGCGGTCCCGCAACCTATCACGCACTGGCGCTTTTTTTTATCGACTGCGCCCAGCATCTGCAGCCAGCGATCGCAGCCGAGCTGCTGATCGTTATAATCGCTACGCATCAGCGGGTGCGCGGCAT